>NZ_JAWDJM010000090.1:0-32582 GCF_032465715.1 Paraclostridium sp. MRS3W1
CCTTTATAGTTAATATATTTTGTTTTTTTCTAAAAACTACCTTATCTATATTTTTCAATATATATAGTGTAACCATTACAAATAGCCATGCTGATATCCCTAATATATATTGACCATAGCCTATAGCAATTCCGATACATGCTGTTGCCCATATTCCTGCTGCCGTAGTAAGCCCTCTTATTCCACTTGAGTTTTTAAGTATAGCTCCTGTTCCTAAAAAACCTATCCCTGACAATACCTGAGCTGTTAATCTCGATGGGTCTAAATTTGTTTTTGAACTATATTCCATAAATAATATTACAGATGTTATAGCTGTTATGCACGATCCAATTGAAACCAAAATGTGTGTTCTAAATCCTGCAAATTGATACGACTTTTCCCTCTCTAGTCCAGTCAGTCCTCCTATAATAAGAGCTATTAATAATCTAGTTAAAATTTCAGTAGGTGATATTTTACTCCCCCTCCTTTATAGTTAGGTATATTTATATTTATATTTGCAGGGGTTAGTCCATTATTACGACTATATTTTAACCGAAAATAAAAAGGACTATTTTGAATAGTCCTTAATCTTAATCACACATATTTTGTTTAACTATATTTATATGAGTAGGGTAAGCTATATTTATTCCATTATTTCTAAATGTTATGAGTATCTGCAATTTTGTGTCTTTAAGAACTGTAAAGTACTTATGAGATTGAACAACACCTGTTATAGTGTACTTAGCTCCTACAGACTTTTCTTCAATATCTGTAACTCCATATACGCTAAATGACCCAGCATTTTCCTTCCCCTTTTTTGTATGTAAAAATTCTTTATGTCTTTCATTTAATATGTCGCATACTTCTTCTAAAGACTTAATAACTTCTAGAGGATCTTCTTGATATGGAACTCTAACACTTACAACTACTCTCATATTTTTCCTGCTATAATTTCTGATACTAACAATATTTCCATTTGGAATAGTTACTCTTCTCAAATCCCAATCTCTTAAGCTGGTGCTCCTAAGACCTATTTCTTCTATAGTCCCTCTATATTTTTCATTTATATAAACAAAGTCACCAACTTGTATTTGTTTCTCAAATATTATAAAAAAACCATTAAATATATCTTTTAATATGCTTTGAGACGCAACCCCAGCTATCAATCCGACTATACTTGCTCCTGTAACCAAAGTACCAAATTTAGTTACATCTACTATATTAAATTCTTTCAATAATAATATTATTGTCAAAATAAATATCACATAGTATGACATTGAGCATAAAAGACTGTTTAAAGTATTTTCATATCTTACGTCAAATCTAGTAAATTCAAATAGTTTTTTTAAAAAGTATTGTATTAATTTTAATAAAACGTACGCACAAACAATTATAATAACTGAGTTTATTAACTTTGCTAAAATCATAATTAATACCTTTCTTTTAACAATTTCTATATCTCAATTATTAATTATTAACTCTATATTTAAATCATATACCTAATCAAACTAGTTTATATATCAATTTTTTAACACACAAAAAAGCCTTCTCTTTATTCGGAAGACTCTTTGCTAAGCTGTATATACTTATTTATCGCTTGATCAATTTTATTACTCGTACTAACCAACTCGTCTTTAAATATATCCGGGTATTCTATATAAGTATTTATTTCTTCCCTCAAAGCTTCTATTTCTTTCTTTAGTAAAACCAGTTCATTTTTAGTCATATTATCACCATAGTTACAAATTTATATATATTCATTTATATTTTAACAAGGTTTTCCCTAGTGTGTCAATAAACGTTTTTATCAATACTAGATAACTTCCCTACTGTAAATTTAGAAGCAATTCCAACAAACAAACCAGTTATTATAGATGCGAATAACATATATGGTAAATATCCAAATATCATACCATTTTTTATTATCATTCCAGCCACTGCTAACTGTCCTATATTATGACCAATAGCTCCTATAACGCTCACCCCTATTAATGAAAATTTATTAATTTTTAAAGCTAAGTACATAAATATCAAACTTAAGTATGAACCCGCTATACTAAACAATAAATATGATATTGGCCCTGCAAAAATAGATGACATAAGCACCCTTACAGATAAAATTATAAATGTATCTTTTAGACCAAATAAAACTAAAGAAGTTAACGTAACTATGTTTGCAATCCCTAACTTAGCGCCTGGAAATATAGCAATTAGTGGATTTGGCATATAGCTTTCTATTATATACAATATTAAGCTGTATCCAACCATCAATGACATATGAGCCAGTTTTTTAGTCTTCATATATTTTGCTCCCCCTTAGTTGAAATTTTTTATTAACTATATATTACCATAGTCTTAAAGTAAGTTTTTTAATTATTTTTTTAATCTATTCACTATTTATTGACTTTTTGAATATTAAATGGTATATTTATATTATAATTAATTGAGAATGAAACTCATTAGGAGGTGCTAATGATGACTGTTTACGATTTAAAAGTCGGTGAAAAAGGTATCATTAATAATATATATGGAAACGAAAAATTAGCTAAAAGATTATTAGCTCTTGGATGTATAAATGAAACTGAAATAGAAGTAAGAAAAATCGCTCCATTAGGAGATCCTATATTAGTTCGTTTTAGAGGATTTGATTTAGCGATAAGAAAAAGTGACGCAAAAAACATTAGCTTAAAATAGGAGGTATCATCGTGATTAATGTTGCATTATTCGGTAATCCTAACGTTGGTAAAACTACAGTGTTTAATATTCTTACTGGATCTAAACAATATGTAGGTAACTGGCCTGGAGTTACTATAGAAAAAAAAGAAGGATTTATAAATGAAGATATTAAGGTTGTAGATCTTCCTGGTATATACGCTATGGATACATTCTCTAACGAAGAAAAAGTATCTAAAAGATTTTTAGAAAGCGGAGATGTAGACTTAATATTAAATATAGTAGATGCATCTAGCTTAGATAGAAACTTATATTTAACTACTCAGCTTATGCAATACAATAAACCAATTATATTATTGCTTAATATGATAGATGTTGCAGAAGCTAAGGGTGTACACATAGACCCAGCAAAGCTTGAAAAAGAACTAGGTGTTAAAGTAATACCTATAGTTGCTAAGAAAAAAGAAGGTCTTGAGAATATATCTGATGAAATAAAATCATGTTTATACACAAGTTTTAATTATAGAAAAGATTTTGGAAACGAAATAAATACCTATAAGGAAATAGAAAAAATATTAAGTAAATCTATGAAGTCGGATTCTAAAAATAAAGAAAGTATTAGTAGTAAATTAGATAATATAATATTAAATCCTATATTAGCTTATCCTATATTTGTTTTAGCACTATTAACACTTTTTAAATTTACATTTGAATGGGTCGGTGGTCCTCTTCAAACATTAACAGAAACTTTAATAGATACTTATATAGCTATACCTGTAGATGCTTTGTTAGCAAATTCTAGTCCTTGGTTCCATTCATTAATAGTAGATGGAATAATAGGTGGATTAGGTGGAGCTTTACCATTCTTCCCATTAATATTTGTATTATTCTTAGGAATGTCATTCTTTGAGGATAGTGGATATATGGCTAGAACAGCATTCTTAATGGATAACATAATGAAAAAAGTTGGTTTATCTGGTAAAGCATTTATACCTATGATAATGGGATTCGGTTGTGCTTCTCCAGCGATAATGGCTACTAGAACTTTAGAAAGTGAAAAAGATAGAAAAGTTACAGCACTTATTGCTCCGCTTATGACTTGTGGTGCTAAAGTACCTGTTTACGCATTATTTGTTTCTATATTTTTCCCTAAAAATGCAGCTATTGTAACTACATCTTTATATCTATTAGGTATCGTAGTTGCAATAATAATAGCCTTAATATTAAATAAAACAGTATATAAAGCTGATATAGAACCTTTCGTTCTAGAATTACCAGAATACAAACTTCCAACTCTAAACGCTTTATTTAAAAATACATGGAATAAAGCTAAAGGTTTCTTAATAAAAGTTTGTACAATAATGTTTGCTATGTCTGTTGTTATATGGGCATTATCATCATTTAACTTCAGCGGATTTACTAGTGACATAAATACTAGTTTCTTAGCTTTAATAGGTGGATTAATAGCTCCTATATTTGCTCCTTTAGGATTTGGAGATTGGAGAGCAGGAGTTTCTATATTAACTGGTATAAGTGCAAAAGAAGTTCTTATAAGTACAATGGAAATACTTTACGGAAATTTAAATACAGTTTTACCAACAGTATTTACAAGTGTTTCAGCTTATGCATTTTTAGTATTCTCTGCTTTATATACTCCATGTATAGCAGCTTTATCTACAATGAGAAAAGAATACGGAAGCAAGATGATGATGATATCAGCAGTTTACCAATTTGTTTTAGCTTGGATTGTAGCATTCATAGTTAAAACTCTAGGTTCATTAGCGTTTGAAGGTGCTTCAGCTTCTTCATTAGTAGAATTACTAGTTGGAGGAATAATCGTACTTGCAGCAGCATTTATTCTTTACAAGAACGTAAAAGCAAAAGGTAATGGATGCTCTGGTTGTTCTGGTTGTTCTAGTAGCGGTTCTTGCCCTAGCAGCAAAAACAAAATGACAAGTTAATCTATTTAATATAAATAAAAAAAGATGGGATTAGATCCCATCTTTTTTATTTATATATTAGAACTTAACATCTATAGTTATATTCTTTCCGCCTCTGTTTACTTCTACCTTAGCTTTATCTCCTACTGAGAATTTATATAATGCTTTATTTAAATCACTCATTGATGTTATCTTTGTATCTCCAACCTTTGTTATTACATCTCCTGCTTGTATTCCTGATTTTTGAGCTGGAGTGTTAGCCACTACTTCTGCTATATAAACACCTTCATCAGCAGCTAAGTCTGTTCCTGTTGTTGTTTCAAATGTTTTTACATCTATACCTTTTATACCTAATGTTACTTTTTCAAATTTACCATCTTTGATAATTTGCTCTACTATAGGTTTCGCTGTATTTATAGGTATTGCAAATCCTAATCCTTCTGCTCCAGATGCTTTAGCTGTGTTTATACCTATAACTTCTCCTTTATCATTTAATAAAGGTCCTCCACTGTTACCTGGATTTATACTTGCATCAGTTTGTATAAGCCCTGTCATATTAGATTGCTCTGTTTGTATGCTTCTATCTAATCCACTTATTATTCCTTGTGTAACACTTTTTTGGAATTCTAATCCTAGTGGATTTCCTATTGCTACTGCTAAATCTCCAGTTCTTACAGAATCACTATTTCCTAAGTCTGCTACAGGAAGTCCTGTCTTATCAACTTTTACAATAGCTAAATCTATAGTTGGATCATTCCATAAAACTTTTCCCTTTGAAGTTGATCCATCATTAAATAAAACATTTACATCAGATGCTTTTCCATCAGATACAACATGTGAATTTGTTAATATGTATCCTTTAGAATCTACTATAAATCCTGTTCCTACACCTTGTGATTGTTGTGGTATTGCAAATATATTATTAGTATCTATTGTAGTAGTTGTTATACCTACTACAGAAGGCATTGCCTTGTCAGTTACTGCATGATATATATTTTCACTTTTAGTCCCTTCATTTACAACTATATCTTGTTTATTTCCATTAGATTTAGATGATAGCTTATCCCCAAGTATAAAAGCTGTTATAAAACTTCCAACCATCGCACTTATTATACTAACTATTATAATAAGAGTTATACTAGTCTTCTTTCCACTACTCATATATTTATCCCTCCTATTTAATTTTTATATTATTTTACTTTTGTATTATTATTATTTTTTTAATGCTTTTATATTCTTAAATATAAAAACACTATACAGTTAATTTCTGTATAGTGTTTATTATATAACTGTATCCTTAATTAAACCTTAATTGTTTAATCTTTTTTCTAATTCAGCTCTTTCTTTTTCAAAACCAGGCTTTCCTAATAAAGCAAACATATTTTTCTTGTATGCTTCTACTCCAGGTTGATTGAAAGGATTTACTCCTAATAAGTATCCACTTACTGCACATGCTTTTTCAAAGAAGTAAACTAAGTATCCAAAGTTATACTCATCTAATTTAGGTATATTTACTATTAAGTTTGGAACATTTCCATCTGTATGTGCTAATAAAGTTCCTTGGAAAGCTTTCTTATTTACAAAGTCAACAGTCTTGTCAGCTAAGTAATTTAAACCATCTAAATCTATTTTTTCTTCATTTATAGTTATTTCTCTTCTAGTTTTTTCAACATTTAAAACTGTTTCAAATATTATTCTTTTACCTTCTTGTATATATTGTCCCATAGAATGTAAATCTGTTGAAAAATCTACTGAAGCTGGATATATACCTTTGTTATCTTTTCCTTCACTTTCTCCGTAAAGTTGTTTCCACCACTCTCCAACATAATGTAAGCTTGGCTCATAATTTACCATTAACTCTACATCTTTACCTTTTCTGTGAAGAACATTTCTAGCTACAGCATATTGATAACTGTAGTTTGACTTTAAGTCAGGATTAGAAAAATCATCCATTGCATCTTTTGCACCTTGCATCATAGCATCTATATTTATATCACAAACTGCTATTGGTAATAATCCAACAGGAGTTAATACAGAGAATCTTCCTCCTACATCATCAGGTATTACAAAGCACTCATATCCTTCTTCATTTGCTAAAGATTTTAATGCACCTTTCTTAGAATCAGTTGTAGCATATATTCTTTTACTAGCTTCTTCTTTTCCATACTTTTTCTCTAAGAAATCTTTGAATACTCTAAACGCGATAGCTGGCTCTGTTGTAGTTCCAGATTTAGATATAACATTTATAGATACATCTTTATCTTTGATTATATCTAGTAAATCTAACATGTATGTAGAACTTATATTTTGACCTACAAAATAAACTTCTGGAGATTTTCTTTCTTCTTTAGTTAAGTTATTTCTAAATGAGTGTCCTAATGTTTCTATTGCAGCTCTTGCTCCTAAGTAAGATCCACCTATTCCTATAACTAAAAGTACATCTGAATCTTCCTTTATTTTTTGTGCAGCTTTTTTTATTCTATCAAACTCTTCTTTATCATAATCACTAGGTAAGTTTACCCAACCTAAGAAATCGTTCCCCTCACCAGTTTTATTATGTATCATTTCATGAGCAACTTTTACATACTCGCTCATACAATCGATTTCTTTTTGGTTAAAAAAACCTATTGAATTACTATAATCAAAACTTAACTTTTTCATAGCCCATTACCTTCCTTGTCTCGTTAAAAATTTATTATATAGAAAATTATATCAAACAATATGTATTTTTCCAAATTAATTATAATATTTATTTATAATTTAATTATAATATTTTCAATTATTCATTTATATATACAAAACTCCTGTATATTTTTTATACAGGAGTTTGTCGATAATTATATTATTGTTTTTCTAATTTGTTTGCTATAACTTGTTGAGCTATATTAACCGCATGGTCTGATATTCTTTCAAGGTTAGATATTAAATCTAAGAATATAATTCCGCTGTCTATACTACATAAACTATTATTTAATCTATGTATATGATTTGCTCTACATGATTTTTCCATTATATCAACTTGTTCTTCCATCTTTATAACTTTACAAGCTAAGTCTACATCATAAGTTTTCATAGCTTGTAATGCATAATCATAAGTTGCTATAACTTTATTGTATAATTCTCTTACTTCTTCAGTTCCTTGCTTAGATAATTTTAAATCTGAATCAATTATATCTTGAGCTAACTCAGCTATATTTTCAGCATGGTCCCCTATTCTTTCTATATCATTTACTGTATTAAATAAAGAATCTACTATATCTCTAGCATCTTCATCTAAATGAGCTTTTGATAATTTAAGTAAATAGTTTAGAATTCCCTTTTGTAATTCATTCACTACTTTTTCATGTTTAAATGATTTATCTATATTCTCTTGAGATTGTTCTAAAAATCCATCTATTGCATAATTTACACTTTCTTTAGCTTTTTTACCCATTCTTAAAGTTTCTTTAACTACACTTGCTACAGCTATTGATGGTGTTTCAACTATTCTATCATCTAGATACTTTATAGCTTTGCTTTCATCTTCTTCTCCAGCTTTATCTGGAACAAGTTTTATAGCAAGATTTATGATAAACTTCGTAAATGGAAGTAGTATAATAACTGATATTATATTGAATAATGTATGAGTATTAGCTATTTGTCTAGCTACATCACCAGGATTCATATTAGTTACAAAGCTTACTACTGGTTTGTTTAATACTATTAAGAACACTGCCGTACCTAAAACATTGAATATTAAGTGCATAACTGCTGCTCTTTTAGCATTTCTAGAAGCTCCAACACTTGATATTAATGATGTAACACATGTCCCTATATTTTGTCCGTATAATATAGGTAATGCTGCATTTAAAGGTATTAATCCTTGTGATGCTAAAGCTATAAGCATTCCCATAGAAGCACTTGAACTTTGAACTATAGCTGTTATACCAAATCCTAATAATAATCCTAATAAAGGATGATCTCCAAACCCTACTAATAAGTCTGTAAATCCTTTATACTCAGCCAGTGGTTCAACTGCATTTTTCATAAAGTCCATACCAGTAAATAATATACCAAATCCAATTAGTATTTCTGCTATGTTTTTAACTTTTGGCTTAGATGCAAATAAATATAAAATAATACCGATCCCTAATGCTATAGGTGCCATTCCATTTAAGTCAAATGATACAAGCTGAGCAGTTACAGTAGTTCCTATGTTAGCTCCCATTATAACGCCTATTGCTTGTGTTAAGTTCATTATTCCTGCATTTACAAATCCAACTACCATAACTGTTGTAGCACTACTACTTTGTATGATTGCAGTAACAAATGCACCTACAATAACTCCCATGAATACATTACTAGTAAGAAGTTCAACTATTCTTTTAAGTTTTGATCCTGCTGATTTTTCAAGACCCTCTGCCATTAAGTTCATTCCATATAAGAATAAACCCAATCCTCCCATAAGGCTAATTACTATATCCAATTTCATTTCCTCCTTGAAATATTTATACTATTAGTCTACAAATATAGCGCCTTATCCATTTTATCAAACAGCTTGTCTAGTTTTGTTAAATCTATGTTAAATATTAAAAATATATTAAATATTTATTAAATTATGGTTAACTTTTAATTTTCGCAATATTTAGAAATAATCTTTTCAGCACACTTTATTCCATCTACAGCTGCAGTCACTATTCCTCCTGCATATCCAGCGCCTTCACCACTAGGATATAAATCTTTTACATTAACAGATTCTAGTGTTTGCTCATCTCTAACTATTCTTATAGGCGCAGAAGATCTAGTTTCTACCCCTGTTAGAACTGCATCGTTCATAGCAAATCCATTTAACTTTTTATCTAGTAAAAGTAATCCTTCTTTCATTGTGTCACATACAAACTTAGGTAAACATCCTCTTAAATCTATAAATTCATATCCTGGTTTATATGAAGGTCTTACAGATCCTAATTCAGTACTTACTCTATCATTTAAAAAGTCTCCTACTAATTGAATTGGAGCTTTATAGTTTTTACCGCCTAGTTCAAATGCTAATCTTTCATATTTTTCTTGGAAGTAAACTCCCGCTAACGGATGGTCACTTTCAAAGTCCTCTGTAGTAACATTCACTAAAACTGCACTATTCGCGTTCTCTTGGTCTCTAGCATGTTCACTCATCCCATTAGTAACAACTTGTCCTTCTTCAGATGCTGAGGCTATTACAGTCCCTCCTGGGCACATACAGAAAGTATATATACTTCTTCCATTTGATGTATGTTCAACTAATCTATAGTCTGCTGCCCCTAATCTAGGATGATCATGGAACTCTTTGTATTGAGATTTATTTATTAATGTTTGAGGATGCTCTATTCTTGCTCCTATAGCAAAAGGTTTTTGAGTTATTTTTACACCTTGCTCATATAACATCTTATACGTATCTCTAGCACTATGTCCTATTGCAAGTATTACAGCCTCTGTTTGTAAAGTTTCTTTATCATTTACAATTACAGATTTTATTTCGTTATTTTCTATATCTATCTTTGTAACTTTAGCATCAAATTTAACTTCTCCGCCTAGTCTTATAATTTCTTCTCTTATATTTTTAACTACTTCTTTTAATATGTCTGTTCCAACATGCGGTTTATATGAATATAAGATCTCTTCTGGAGCTCCAAAGTTAACAAGTTCTTCTAAAACCTTTCTGCATCTTATGTCTTTTATTCTAGTAGTTAATTTTCCATCTGAAAATGTTCCTGCTCCACCTTCTCCAAATTGAACATTAGATTTTGAATTAAACTTTCCATCTTCCCAGAATTTTTTAATATCTTCTGTTCTTGTATCTACATCTAGCCCTCTTTCAAGTAGTATTGGATTATATCCTCTTTGAGCTAAAACTAATGCTGCAAATAATCCAGCCGGCCCACTTCCTATTACAACAGGTCTGTTTTTTAACTTTTCAGTACCACTTTGTACATCTGTATATGATTTTTCTTTAACTTCTACAACATCTTTAATTTTTGATTTTTTTAATATGTTATTTTCATGCTTAAGTTCTACATCAACAGTGTAAACAAAATCTATTTTGCCTTTTCTTCTAGCGTCTATAGATTCTTTGTATATCTTATAATTAAGTAATTCTTTTTCACTAATTTTTAATTTTTTTAATAACATAGGTTTTATATTATCTAAGCTTTCATTTATATCTAATTTAATATTAGAAACTCTTAACATGTCATACCTACCTTTCTTTAGTAAAAATAAAAGCTAGGCTTCGTAGGGCCTAGCTTTTATGGTAATTCTAATTATATTGTTACTTAATCTCTTTGAGTTATTAACCCTCTTATAACTTTCATGTTGTTAAATACTTTTTCTAAGAAATTCTCTGCCTCTTCATTATCTAGTAATGCTATTTGAGTTTGCTCATCATCGTTTATACCGTTTTGTTCACAGTATTGTTTTGCTATACTTACTAATTCATTTTTATCGCTATCACATAATTCAAATTCTTTATAATCTATAATTATGTATTGCATCGCCTTTTCTAAACTGCTTTCGTTGTACCCTATTTCTATATGGTATATTACTGCATATAAATTCTCAGGAGTTTCATCTCCCTTATATACTGGTACCGCTGGATTAGATTTTATATAACTTGTTGATACAGCAATTGCTTTTCCTAAATTAAGACTCATCTATATACCTCTTTCTGTATATTTTAAATTAAGTTTTTACTACATTTTTAAGTCTTTATGTCTCTTACCTAAAGTACTTGGACTTATGTCATATTTTTTAGAGATTTGTGATTGAGTTACTGTTTGTCCATTTTCTTTCTTAATGTGATATTCTACTGCTGCTGCCCATCCATTTTCAGAACCTTTTATTTCGCTATTTTTAGCTTTATATTCGTTCCAAAACTCTAAACAGTTTTCTAGTATATCACTTTCAACTTGAGCTTTAAGTAAAGCTGAAACTGAACATTCATTTTCATCAATCATTTCTTTAACTTCTTCTTGTTTTTTAGCTTTAACGTCTTTTTGATCTTTAAGATATTCAGCTATGTTAGGATCTAGTAATTGTTGAATGTACTTGTAAAGTATATGAGTATGATATATTAAGAAAGTTTTTATATCTTTATATAAATCTTCATATTGGCTAAAGAAATGATTTATATCATTTACTATTACGTCCTTAACAGCATCTGATATACTTACTGTAACGTCTAATAATAGATGAGATTCTCCTACTTCAACTATTCTAGCTATTATACAGTCACCTTGATTAAATCCGTTTAATAGATTTATATCTTCAGTGTATATTTCGTCTCCTGTTATAGCATCTTTTAATAAGATTCTATCTTCTAACTTTTCTTTTATAACATACACACTTACATAAGATTCAAATAAGCTTTTTAGTATATCTACTTCTGGCTTAGTTAAACTATTTTTATTTTCTTCAAAAAAGTCTACAGTTATAACTTTTTTATTTTCCATTATATGGTCTTGTATAAAGTATGTATTAAAGAAGCTTTCAAACTTACCATTTACATTTTCATCATCTAATATATAAAACATTTCTTGTGCTTTTTTATACTCTTCTTTAAACTTTGGCTGTCTTGAATATTCATATAGTTTTGAGTACAGTTGTGAATATTGTTTTTGTGAAAGTACAATTTTTCTACTAGCTCTCTCCGACACAACATCTTTATTTAAACAGCATTTTTTATATTTTTTCCCGCTTCCGCATGGGCATAACTCGTTTCTCCCTAACACTGTTACTTTCACTCCTTCATTTCTAAATTTAAATACAATTTATAATTATATCATCTTTCCCTCAATGATTCTACACTATAAAGGTATTTTATTGATTTTAGGCGATTTTTTATTGATTTTCTGTATGATTCCATCTAAAATTGCCTCATTATATTTGTTTTTCGCATCATCTATCATAATTTCATTCACTGAGTTAATTATCTTTTCTACATTTTCTTTTAAATTTAACTCCCTTATTCTTTCCTCCATACCAGTTAGGTAAAATTTTTTTATATTTTCAACTAATTTATTTTCATCATTAATATATATCTCTTTTAACTTTATATCGTGTTGAAATTTTTTTATTTCAAGATATTCATCATCTTCAGATTTTGATAAAAGTTCAGCAAAATCTGCTTCACTAATACCCTTATTTATATTTTTAAATTCTTTTATTAACATGTAATTGTTGTATCCCAACAAATGCCCTTTTAAATATGAATATAATATAACTTTTTTCCTATCCGTCTTTATTAAATCATAAATATCTTTAGATATTTTCTCTATGTTATCCATGTCTTTACACTTTTCATTAATTGTTTGACTAAATTCATCCATTATATTTAATGTCCAAATATATATGCTTATCTTTTCTATATCTACACCATAAAACTTTTTACATATGTAAGTATACTTTGTGTTTCCATTTTTAAGAAAATCATATTCGATATCATTTATATAATTGTTTAAAAAAAGTATATTATTATCCATTGGAGTCCCCCTTAAGAATTTGTAGAATATTCTTATATATTAAGTTATTCTACATAAAACATAGGAAAACCTTTTATATCACCTTTACTTTAAATTTGCAATCTATAATATTTTCATCCATTTTTGTTATATTTATACTATCTACACTTATTTTTTTCTTTGATTTATTTATGCTTTCAATACTTTTATATATTAAATTTCTATCTCCATTTATTTCACCTTCTAGCTCTATTTCATTATTACTATTTAAATCCGTCTTGATATATTTTATTGTAGCTATATCTTTAAATTGTTTCTGCATACTTATGACTACATCTTCCCTATATCTATTTTTTAATTTTTCTTCTTTTTCATTTTCTAACTTTTTTATAACCTTAATTTGATTAGATAATAATTTCTCTTTTTTATCTAATTTTAAATATACAAAATTAAAGTTTAAGACTAAGAATAATACTAAAAAAATACTTATAGTTATTTTATTTTTATTTATTTTCATTATTAACTCCTAAAAACTACTTATTTCAAATTCATATATATTTTCATTGTTATTTATAAAATCGATATTAGCTTCTTTTGTATTTTCTATTTCCTTAACTATATCTAAGTAATTTTTTATTTTTTCAAAGTCATTGGTTTCACCTTTAAGTTTTAATTTTTTATTTTTCATTTCTACACTTTTTAATTCGCTAGCATCCATTAAATTCAGTATACTAGATAATTTTGATGTGGTTTGTTTTATATTTGAAGTTTCTTTATTTTGTTCAATACAATTTAAAACAGATTTTCTTTCTGTCACGTTTTCTTCTAACTTTTGAGTTTTATAAAATTTATTTAAATTAATTACAATTGTAAATACTATAATGCTAATTAGTATTAATTTTTCTTTATCTATTTCCTTATTATAAAATTTCTCATCTTCGTAAAAAAAGTTTAATATTTTTTCATTTTTCATAACTATATCAATCCTATATTATTAATAAAATTATTTAATTCATCTTGTTTTGCATCTTTTAAAAAAAGTTTATTTAGCTTAAATTTTGTATTTAAATTTTTTATAAGTTCACAGTTTTGAAAACCGTAGTAATATATTTTCCCATAATTATTTTCAATTTCATTATTCAAAAACTCATATACATTCATATTATTTAATGTGTATGAGTTTATAATAAGTTTATTTTTTATTAAATTTACATTGGTGTATTGTCTTCCTATATCTAAAATTAAATTATTTTCTCCTTCTATTTCAATATCTTCGTTATATATAAGTTTATTTAATATATCAAAATTAACACTTAAGCTTACAGGTTTAAACTTCAATAATTTAGCTAGTTCTCTATAATTTTTCATAAGGGATATTGGCATAAGTATAGCCTGTACATCTAGGTAATCTTCTTCTTTTTTTAATATATTGTACTTTAATATATAATCTTTAATATTTATAGGTAGATATTCACTTAACTCATATGCTATAAGCCCCTTTATATCGCCCTTGTATCCAGTGTTTATTACTTTAACATTCCTATTTATTATACTTTCATTTTGAACTGCAAAAGATATTCTTCTACATGGTATTTTGAAATTATTTAATTCATTTTTTATTATTTTACTTAACTTGTTAATATCTAAAATTAATCCATTTTGGTCTATTTGGTTAAACTCAAAAGTTTTCATATTTATAAATTTAACATAGCCAAAATACTTTTCTATAACAAGCATTTTAATTGTATTTTCTTTTACCTCTAAAGTTAATGTTTTTATTTTTATCACCTCTATACTTTATTCTTGTTCGTTTTTAGGATAAAAAGTTTGTCCATCTACTTTCACCTTTATATCTCCATTTTCTTTACATACTTTAAAGTTTTTATCTTTTTGACTTTGAACTTTAGGCTTGCCTTCTAAATAATTATTTTCAACTAAATAATCTATACTAATTTCATCTTCAGATACATCACTATTTATTGCTAATTTTGCAGCTGTAGCTATATTGTTAGCTGTAACGTAATCTGCATTTATCTTACTATTTTTTTCAACATCACCAAACTTGACTAATGCAATGCTTGATAGCACTCCAAGTATTGCAACTACAATTACAAGTTCTATTAATGTGAACCCTCTTCTTTTTTTCATAATTATCTTCTTATCTATTTTCATTTTACTTCTCCTTTTATTTATTTTTATTCAAATGAAGTTACTGCATCAAATACAGGCGTCATTATAAAAACTAGTAAAGTTCCTATAACTAATCCTAAAACTAAAACAATGATAGGCTCTATTAGTTTAATTATTTTACTAGTTAAATTATCTAAATTATTTTCATAATTTGTATTTATATTTCGTAAACAATGTTCCATTTTACCTGTTTCCTCACCTACTTCTATCATAGATATCACTATTTTAGGAAATACTTGTGACTTATCTAATGAGAATGCTATGCTATTTCCTTTTTGAATTAAGCTTTTTGATATATTTAATTTCTGTGACATATATTTGTTACTTATTACATCACAAGATATATCTAGAGCCTTTGTAATTTGTACTCCACTACTTATCAATATGTATATACACCTTATGAATTTATTTACTTCTATAGTTTGAATAATATTTCTAGTTAATTTAAATTCAAATAATTTCTTATCAAAATACATCCTAACTTTGTATTCTTTTTTAAACATGTAAATTAGAAGTCCTATAATAGCACCTATTATTAAAAAAATTATTTTATAATGATTTCTTAAGTTCATAGAAAAATTTATTAAAATCTTAGTAGTTAGAGGCAAGTTACTTTCATTTCCAATAAATGATTGTTGAAATTTTGGGACAGTATATATTAATGTAAACAAAATTACACATATACATGTAAGAATTAATGCTATAGGATATACCATAGCCAAAATTAGTTTTCTTTTAAATTCATATTCTTTTTTATAATAATCAGATAGATTCATTAAGATTTCATCTAATTTACCACTTACTTCCCCTGCTTTAACCATATTTATAAAAAACTTGGAAAACTTAGCTGAATTTTTAAATGACAATGATATAGGATTTCCTTTTTGAAGATTATAATTTATGCTTTTTAGAATTGGTTTTAATTTTTTACTGCAATTTAATTGAATTGTATTTAGAGAGTGTGTAATTTCACATCCAGATGAAATCAACATCCCTAATTGATTACATAAAACAGATAGATCTTTGTCTCTTAAATTTTTATTATTTTTGTTTTTTATCAATTTTATATTTGCTATTTTAAAATTTTTTTCTATTGCATATACTTTTAATTCTTTTTCTGAATCAAAACTTAATTTTTTCCTTGATCTGTTTCCCTGCTCATCATATACTATACACTCATATAGAGACATTTACTTCGCCTCTATTTAATATAGCTCTAGCACTTATAATTTCTTCTATTGTTGTTATGTTTTCATTAATTAAATATGAGCAACTATCTAAAAATGTAATCATATTATTTAATCTAGCAGTATTATAAATATCTTCTATGTTCTCTTGACTCATTATCGCTCTTCTAATATCTTTGTCCACTTCTACTATTTCATACAATGCTACTCTTCCTTTATATCCAGTATTGTTGCAATCTCTACACCCCTTAGCCTTTTTAACTTTTATATCCTTATGTAATTTTAGATATTTAGATATATTTGTTTCTATAGTTTCTTCATAACTGCAATTTTTACATACACGCCTTATTAATTTTTGAGATATTATACCGTTTAATGTTGATGCAATTAAATACCTCGGTATACCCATATCCAGCAATCTATTTATTGACTCAATCGCATTATTAGTATGCATGGTACTTATTACTAAGTGGCCTGTAGAAGCAGCTCTAATAGCTATTTGAGCAGTTTCTTTATCTCTTATCTCTCCTACCATTATTACATCTGGATCTTGTCTTAATATCGACCTTAATCCTTTTGAAAAAGTTAATCCTATTTTTGTATTTACCTGAGTCTGATTTATACCTTCTATCTTGTACTCAACTGGATCTTCTATTGTTACTATATTTTTATCCATAAATTTAAAATCATTTAATATTGAATATAAAGTTGTTGTTTTACCACTTCCAGTAGGCCCTGTTATAAGCAATATACCGCTCATCCTATTAACTATATTTCTAATTTTATTTATAGCAATATTTGAAAATCCAATTTCTGATTTATTTTTTAGAAATTTATTTCTATTTAATATTCGAATAACTACTTTTTCTCCATGCACAGTAGGTATAGTAGATAATCTAAGATCTAATATATTTTCATTAATTTTTTTGTCTATACGCCCATCTTGAGGCAATCTTTTTTCAGCTATATCTAATCCTGCAATTAATTTTATAACTGTAACTAATTGCATATGCATGTCTTTCGAGTAGTTATAAATCTCTTTTAAGTTTCCATCTATTCTCATCCTAATTTTTAGATTATCCTCAAATGGTTCTATATGTATGTCACTTGAATTAAAATTTAATGCTTTGCATAGCATCTCATTTAATACATTTTGGTAATAGTCATCATTATTTATATCACAATCTGAATAATATACTTTTATAGCTTCTTTTATTTTCAATTCATCTTCTAATTTAAAAACTATATTTTTTCTAGTTGCCAATCTAAAATCTTGTAATGCATAAATGTTTTCTTTGTTTATAGCTACTACCAAATCATTTTCTCTTATTTCAATCGGTATTGCATTATACTTTATAGCTAAATTTTTTCTTATTGTAGATGGAGCTTTTTTATCTAATACTAAAATTTATCTCATTCTCCTTTCACTTATTTATATTATTTTAAAGTTAGTGTATAGACTATTAAGCATTCCAGTAATCTATATACTAACTTTACCTACAATTATTAACATATAGGATTTATTCATACATTCAAATACTTCTATTTATATAAATAAAATTATATAAATAATTAACTTAAGCATAAAAAAAGAGCCTAATAAGGCTCTCTTTTTATCTTATTTATATTCTAAAATTCTATCTATTATTATATCTTTTAATTTATTTACTTCTGAGAAATTCATATTAGGAACATAGTACTCTTCTAATAAGTCATGTTGTTGTTTTGCTCTTTTAATATTTAACAATCCATATTCAACTAAATCATTTAAAACTTTATTACTATAACTTAACTCATCTTCATACTTATCATGCTTTTTAGTATCCATATAACTATTTAAATCAAAAGTTTCTAAGTTTTTATCTTTAAATAATTTACTAGTTGTTATAGCTAAGTCTAAATCTTTAATTAAAATAGTTTCTATTTTTTCTGGTAATAGTGGAGCATGGAATATTTCTACCTCTAAACCATTTTCTGTAGCTTTATTTGCAACTTTATTTAGTAAAGTTGATTTGCCCGTACCTAAATCTCCTTCTAGGTAGTAAATTTTATTTACATCTTTCAGAATCGTATCTGTATATTCTACATGACCTAAAGGAGATAATGCACTTCCAAATAAGTGTATTTGTTCTTTATATTCACCATTAGGAATTACATTTTCAAATATTGATTGAAGTAAATTTGCAGTTAACAAGTTTACTTTTCCAAAGTCCATACAATCTACATTTTTAGATTGTATTTCGTAAGCTATCGGAGCCGCTGCTTCAAAATATTTAAATCCAACTTGGAAGAATCTACTTACCTCTTTATTACACTCAATCGAGTCTTTTTTATTCAATTCAATAGCTTTTCTATCCCAATATCTTCCTAAATCTAAAATTTCATCTATAGCTCCTGGATTTTTAGGATCTACAATATGAGGAGCTGTTGCATCTAGCATAACAACACCTAATTTTTTTATAACTATAACATCTAATGAATCTGGATCAGAAGAACATGGGTATAAGTCTACATCGTATCCTTTAGAAATCATATCTTGTGCAACTTTTTTCATTAATGATGATTTCCCTACTCCAGGTCCTCCCTTCATACAAAAGATTCTGTTTACATCTTTAGGAATTGCATAATCAAAAAATGATTTAAATCCTTTTGATGTATTTCCACCTGGAAACATTTTTCTTACTTTACCATCCATTGTAAACTTCCCTCCAAATAAAAATTTATTGCCTTTATTAAATTATTAAACTTCTATATTATTTGTGTTTGTCCAAAAATTTATTAACATAAAAATACATCCCCTTTAAATGTCTGTATGTAGCAGGCATCATGCTTAGCCAGAACTTAGTAAAATACTTAAAAAAGTTTTTTAAATATAAAAAAGCAACTAAACTCAATGAGTTTAGTTGCTTTAAATTAATCAACTCTTATTTCATAGCCTTTGTGTGTATATTGTTTTATAACCTCTGCCCATAATTCCTCAACACCTGTTTTCTTAAGTGCAGATATAGGGAAGATTTTATCTTCTTTTGATAACTCTAATTTTTTTCTAATTATATTAAAATGTTTTTGATATTGTCCTCTAGATATTTTATCTGCTTTAGTTGCAACTATTACACAATCATATCCAAAGTGTTTTATCCAGTCATACATCATCTTATCTTCATTTGAAGGTTCATGTCTTATATCTACAAGTAGGCAAATAGCACATAGCTCTTCTCTTTCTTGTAAATATCTTTCCATTATAACTCCCCATTTTTCTTTTTCAGATTTAGATAGCTTTGCATATCCGTATCCTGGTAAGTCTACAAAGTAAAACTCTTCATTTATTAGGTAGAAATTTATAGTTCTAGTCTTTCCTGGTGTTTGACTTGTTCTTGCAAAATTTCTTCTATTTAATAAAGTATTTACTGTTGATGATTTTCCAACATTAGATCTTCCAACTAATGCAATTTCTGGTATACCTTCTGCTGGGTATTGACTTTTGTTAACTGCGCTCATTGTAATTTCAGCACTTCTAATTTTCATTTTTTTCACCGTTCCTTAATAATGCATGTTCTAATACTTCGTCCATATGGCTTACTAAAACAAATTCCATTTCATCTTTTACCTTTTGAGGTATTTCATCTAAGTCTGCTTCACACTCTTGCGGTAATAAAACTTTAGTTATACCTGCTCTATGTGCTGCAAGAAGTTTTTCTTTAACTCCTCCAACAGCTAGGACTCTACCTCTTAAAGTTATCTCTCCTGTCATAGCAACATTGTTTCTAACTGGTATGTTAGTTAATGCTGATATAACGCCTAGAGCCATAGTTATACCTGCAGACGGTCCATCCTTAGGTACTGCTCCTTCTGGTAAATGTATGTGTATATCATTTTCTTTATAGAAGTTTGGATTTATATCAAATCTGTCTGCTATAGATCTTATATAAGATATACCTGTTTGAGCAGATTCCTTCATTACATCTCCTAGTTTTCCTGTTAAAACTATTTGACCTTTTCCTTTTAACACATTTACTTCTGTTGTTAAAGTTTCTCCTCCAACAGCTGTCCATGCTAGTCCTGTAACAACTCCAACCTCTGGCTCTTTACCTGCAACTTGATGTCTTACTTTTTGTTTTCCTAAGTAGTCTTCTAAATTATCTTTGTTTACTACTATCTCTTCTATAGATTCATCTTCTACATATTTTCTAGCAGCTTTTCTACATATTGTTCCAAGAGTTCTCTCTAAACCTCTAACTCCTGCTTCTCTTGTATAGCTACTTATTATTTCAAGCATAGTTTCATCATCTATTTTTATAAACTCTTCTTTTAAAGCATGTTCTTTTATTTGTTTTGGTAATAAATATTTTTTAGCTATATTTAATTTTTCTTCTTCAATATAACCTGATATTTCTATTATTTCCATTCTATCAAGTAATGGTCTTGGTATAGTACTTAATGTATTTGCAGTTGTAACAAATAGTATTTTAGATAAATCAAAAGGAACTTCTAAGTAGTGATCCACAAAGTCTTTGTTTTGCTCTGGATCTAAAACCTCTAGCATAGCTGCTGCTGGATCTCCTTTAAAGTCTGATGACATCTTATCTATTTCATCTAATAAGAATACAGGATTTTTAGTTTTTGCTTCTTTTAATCCATTAACTATTCTTCCTGGAAGAGCTCCTACATAAGTTCTTCTATGTCCTCTTATTTCAGCTTCATCCCTAACTCCACCTAAAGAAATTCTAACGAATTTTCTATCTAGTGAATTTGCTATAGATTTAGCTATAGATGTTTTACCAACACCTGGAGGTCCAACTAAACATAATATAGGCCCTTTTAGACTCTTTGATAATTGTCTAATTGCTAAATATTCTATTATTCTTTCTTTTACTTTATCTAATCCATAATGTTCTTCATTTAAAATTTCTTCAGCTCTTTTTATATCTAACTTATCTTTAGTTTCTTTATTCCAAGGTAATGAGAATATAGTATCTAAGTAAGTTCTACTTACAGCTAAATCTGGAGCCATAGGAGAAATTTTAGAGAACTTGTCTATTTCTTTTGATATCTTTTCTTTAGTTTCTTTAGAAGCTTTCATCTTATGAAGTTTTTTTCTATATTCATCTGTTTCAGAATCTATATCTTCATCTTCTCCTAATTCTTTTTGTATAGCTTTTAACTGTTCTCTAAGATAATATTCTTTTTGAACTTTGTTCATACTTTTCTTTACTTTTAAAGCTATTTTCTTCTCTATTTTTAATAACTCAATTTCTTCTAATAATGTTCTTAGAATTAATTCTAGTCTAGCTTGAATATCAAATTCATCTAATATTGCTTGTTTTTGATCTGGCTTTAAGAACATATTTGCAGCTATTGTATCTACAAATCTATTTTCATTATCCATTTCAGCTAGATTTATAAGAATTTCTGGTGAAACTCTATTACTTATATTTATATACTCTTCAAAAGCATCAAATACATTTCTAACAGTTGCTTGTACCTCTTTATCTTCATTTATGCTTTCAACATCATAAACAGCTTCTTCTATAGCAACTTTTATATATGGTTCGTCTTGCACAAACTCTGTTATAGTTCCTCTAGATATACCTTCAACTAGTACTCTAACCCCTTCTCCTGGTAATTTTACCAGTTGTTTTACTTTACATATAGTACCCGTATGATAATAGTCATCTTCTGTAGGTATATCTATTGATGAATCTTTTTGAGCTGTTAAGAATATCATTTCATCATCAGCCATAGCTTCATCTAATGCCTTTAGAGAAATTTCTCTACCTACATCAAAGCTTAGTATCATATATGGGAATATAGCCAATCCTCTTAGCGGGATTAACGGTAATTCACGTTCTATTATAGTATAATTTTTATCCATGCTAACATCACTCCTTCCAAATGCTAGATTGCGTCACTTTATTTATTATATATTTACATAATTGAATTTTCAACAACATTAGCTATTTCTTAATCATTTCCATCCATTTATTACTATTATGTTATAATAATATTACTTATATACCAAATTTTAATGTGGAGGATTTTATGTTTAAACTTTTCTTAACATTTTTAAAAATAGGTGCATTTACCTTTGGTGGTGGTTATGCTATGGTTCCTTTGATAGAAGATGAGCTTGTCACAAAGCAAAATCTATTAACTCAACAAGAGTTTATTGACTATCTATCTATCGCCCAAAGCTATCCAGGTGTACTAGGTGCAAACATCTCTATTTTATTGGGTTATAGGCTTTATAAAATTCCAGGTGTTTTAGTTTGTACATTAGGTTCAATACTTCCATCATTTTGTATAGTATTAGTATTATCATATTTTTATTTCAACAACCAAAGCTCAGATATTTTAAATGGGTTCTTTTCTGGAGTAAATCCAGTCGTTATAGCTTTAATACTTTACTCATTTGTAAATATGTTTAATAAATTACCCAAATCTAAGAAAAATATATCATTTTTAATTATATCATTCTTTTGTGTAGGTGTATTTAATATCAGTCCAATATATTTAATAATATTAGGAGGTGTTTACGCTCTATGTCAAAAGTCTTAATGTTATTCCTAATATTCTTTAAAATAGGTAGTTTTAGTTTTGGTGGAGGCTATGCTATGCTTCCATTTATTCAACAAGAATTTATAGATAAATACCACTTTATTACAAACAAAGAATTTTTAGATTTATTGGCATTATCCCAATCCACTCCAGGTCCTATCGCTATAAATAGTGCTACCTTTATAGGATTTAAAGCAGGAGGTTTTTTTGGATCTTTAACTTCAAGTATTGGTGTTGTATTATTTTCAGTAATAGGTCTTACAATAATTGCAAGCCTATTTGATAAATTTAAAGATAATGAAAAAGTTGAAAAAATTCTTTCTGTTTTACGTCCAATAACCTTAGGTTTTATATTATCGGCAGTATTCTCGTCTGCTACAGGAATAACTTGGGGTCTTTATGATATTATAGCTTTTATATCAGCATTTTACTTATTATACACAAAAAAAGTTGGCTCAATAGCCATCGTGTTTATATATGGATGCATAGGTATTTTACTATCTTTTTTTTAAAATAAAAAGGAGCTTAATTAGCTCCTTTTTTTATGCACTTTCTTCTTCATCTTTTAAAACAATAACTGGATCAGAATCTTGTTTAACAGACTCTTCTGTCAGTATTATTTTCTTTATATCATCTCTAGATGGTATTTCATACATTATATCCATCATTATATTTTCAACAATACTTCTTAGACCTCTTGCACCCGTATTTCTTTCAATAGCTTTTTTAGCTATTGCTCTAAGTGCAGCATCTTCAAATTCAAGTTCAACTCCATCTAATTCAAATAATTTTTGGAATTGTTTTACTAAAGAGTTTTTAGGCTCTTTTAGTATACTTACTAGTGCATCTTCATCTAATAATTCTAAAGTTGCAACTACAGGAATTCTACCTATAAATTCTGGTATTATACCAAATTTAAGTAAGTCTTCTGTTTGAACTTGTGCATAAATTTTTCCAAGGTCCATATCTTTTTTGCTTTCTATCTTAGCTCCAAATCCTAGTGTTTTTTCGCCGCCTCTTTTTTGAATTATTCTTTCTATTCCATCAAAGGCTCCTCCTAATATAAATAGTATATTAGTAGTATCTAGCTTTAAGAACTCTTGGTGTGGATGCTTTCTTCCACCTTGTGGTGGAACATTAGCTACAGTTCCTTCTAAGATTTTTAGTAGAGCCTGTTGAACACCTTCTCCACTAACATCTCTAGTTATAGATGGATTTTCTGATTTTCTAGCTATCTTATCTATCTCATCTATATATATTATACCTCTTTCAGCTTTCTCTATATCAAAGTCTGCTGCTTGTATAAGCTTTAATAATATATTTTCAACATCTTCTCCAACATATCCAGCTTCAGTTAGTGATGTTGCATCTGCCATTGCAAATGGAACATTTAAAGTTTTAGCTAGTGTTTGAGCAAGAAGCGTTTTTCCTGATCCAGTAGGTCCTAATAAAAGTATGTTACTTTTTTGTATCTCAACATCTTTGTTAGTCCCTTTGTTTTTTCCATAGATTCTTTTATAATGATTGTAAACAGCTACTGATAAAGCTTTTTTAGCTTTTTCTTGTCCTATTACATAATCATTAAGAGTGTTCATCATTTCTTTTGGTTTCGGTAAATTTACAGTTTCCTCTTCTGTTGTTTCCTCAACTTCTTCTTGAATTATTTCATCACATAATTCAACACATTCATCGCATATATACACATTTGGACCTGCAATAAGTCTTCTAACTTGTTCTTGGTTTTTACCGCAGAATGAACATTTTAATTGTCTCTTATCTTCATATTTTGACATATTAACACCTCTCTTATCTACGGTCTTTTAGTAATTACTTCATCTATTAAGCCGTATTGTTTAGCTTCTTCAGCACTCATGAAGTTATCACGTTCAGTATCCATTTTTAATTTTTCTATAGACTGACCTGTTCTTTCAGCTAATATAGAATTTAACGTTTGTTTCATTTTTACTATTCTATTTGCATGTATTTCTATATCTGTAGCTTGCCCTCTTGTTCCACCTAGTGGTTGATGTATCATTATTTCACTATTTGGAAGTGCATATCTTTTTCCTTTTTCTCCTGCTGCTAATAAGAATGCTCCCATAGATGCAGCCATTCCTATACATATAGTTGATACATCTGGTTTTATATATTGCATAGTATCATATATTGCCATACCAGCAGTTATACTTCCTCCTGGAGAGTTTATATATAAATGTATATCTTTATCTGGGTCTTCTGCCTCTAGGAATAATAACTGAGCTACTACAAGTCCTGCTGTAGCATCATTTACTTCATCACCCAAAAATATTATTCTATCTTTTAGAAGTTTTGAATATATATCGTAAGATCTTTCTCCTCTTCCTGTTTGTTCTACTACTACAGGTACTAATGCCATGGATTATACCCCCTATCATAATTATCTATATATACAATATACAGTAGCTGTAACAGCTACTGTATGAAATATACCTATAATGATTAAACTAATTTAGCACTATCAACTAATGAATCTATTGTTTTTCTTATTTTTAATTGACCTTTTATATCTTCTAAGTCAGTTGGTCTCATTACTGATTTTATTTTTTCAACTTCCATATTGTACATTTTAGCCATTTTTTCAACTTCAGCTTCAACATCAGCTTCAGAAACTTCTACATTTTCAGCTTTAGCTATAGCTTCTAATACTAAAGATGATTTAACTAACTTTGTAGCTTCTTCTCTCTTTTCATTTCTTAAGTCTTCTATTGATCTTCCAGTCATTTGTAATAATTGCTCTAATTGTAATCCTTGGTATTGTAATTGGTAGTTAAGTTCCATTAACATGTTATCTATTTGAGTTTCAACCATTGCATTTGGAACTTCTACTTCTGTACCTTCAGATATCTTTTCAACTAAAGAATTTCTCATTTCAGCATCTGCTCTATTTTTAGCTTCTTCTTCTACTTTAGCTTTTAAATCACTCTTTAATTCTTCTAATGTATTGAATTCTGTTGTATCAGCTGCAAATTCATCATTTAATTCTGGTAATTCTTTACTTTGTACATTCTTTATAACAACTTTGAAAGTAGCTGGCTTTCCTGCTAAGTTTTCAGCATGGTATTCAGCTGGGAACTCAACATTTACTTCAACTTCTTCACCTTTATTTTTACCTATTAATTGCTCTTCGAATCCTGGTATGAATGTGTTTGATCCTATAACTAAGCTATAGTCTTCTCCTTTTCCACCTTCAAAAGCAACACCATCTACAAATCCTTCGAAGTCTATAACAGTATTGTCTCCATTTTCTATAGCTCTACCTTCAACATCTACTAATCTTGAAGCTTTATTTCTCATTTCATCTAATCTTAAAGTTACTTCATCTTCATTTACAGTATAGTCAGGTTTTGCTATTTCTATACCTTTGTATGATCCAAGTTCGAACTCTGGCTTAACTTCTACATTAACAACCATTACTAATCCGTTGTCTTTGCTTATTTCTTCTATGTCTAAGTCAGGTCTATCTATTGGATCTATGTTTAACTCATCTAAAGCTGATGGATATATTTCTGGGAATAACATATCTATAGCATCGTTGTAGAATACTCCTTTTCCATATTGAGATTCTATTATTTGCTTAGGCGCTTTACCTTTTCTAAATCCTGGTATATTAAATTTACCTTTGTTTTTGTTGTAAGCTTTTGTTACTGCACCTTCAAATTTATCATTATCAACTGTTAGTTTAAAAGTAACTTTGTTACCTTCTTTCTTAAGTAATTCTGCTTTCATTATTATTAATCCTCCTATTGATTATGTATTCTTTTATATATAGTATAATAGATTTCGTTACTATAATTTTACTATTTTATTATAACACATTCTTTTTTTTATTTACAAGTACCGCATTGATATGAACTGGCTTTGAAAATCGCCTTATTTCATCGCATTTCGACCAAAATATCCACCTCTGACGTTCTTGATTTCAGATACTGCTACAAATGCCCTAGAATCATAACTATTTATAGTATTTTGGAAATTATGAAGGTGCTTTCTATCTAAAACAACTTGTAGTATATACTTTACACCTTCTCTTCCTCTACCTTCTATGACAGTAACTCCAAAACCATGCTGTCTTAAGTACTCTGCAAATTGATCGACATCTTCACCAGTGAAAACTTGAGCTGTTATTAATCCTATTGCAAGTTTTTCCTCAAGTGTGATTCCAACTACGTTACCTGTTGCAAATCCAAGCGCATATGACATTACTTTTACTATGTCCCCCATGTCACCTAGCACTTTATCCATAGCAAATAGGTATATTAAAATTTCAAGAAATCCAATACAAAACGCAAGTTTCTTTTTACCTTTTACTACAAATATAGTCCTAATTGTTGCTAATGTTACATCTGAACATTTAGCCAAAAATATGAGTAAATACCCCAAAACAAATTCCATTTACTAATCCCCCTAAATTATTTTATAACCTTATCTCATCAATACTCACATTATCACTAGATATTTCTAATATAACAAAACTTCTATAATTTACTCCTCTTGGTAATGATATGCTACCTGGATTTATATATAGTATGTTATTTTTTTCTTTTATTACTGGTGTATGCGTATGCCCAAATATAACAATATCTGCGCATATATTTTTAGCTTTTTCATGTAATTGTTCAAGTCCATATTTAACGCCATACTTATCCCCATGACAAACAAATATATTTTTATTTTCTATCTCAAACTCTAATTCATCTTCTGTATTCTCAAAATCGCAGTTCCCTCTAACTGCCATCATCGAAACTCCAGTCATCTTATGAATATATTTTGAATCTATAAAATTATCTCCTGCATGTATAATTAAGTCACATTCTTTTAAATATGGAATAGCTTTATCTATAAACCTATTCATTCTATGAGTGTCACTTATTACCCCAATTTTCATTACTTCACTACCCTTTTATTAAATTCATCTTTCATAAGTTTTAAAGAATTTGCTCTATGACTTATTGAATTTTTTATTGAACTAGGTAATTCTCCAAATGTCTTATTATATTGATTCACTATAAATAATGGATCATATCCAAATCCATTTTCACCTTTTTCTTCAAATGCTATAGTTCCTTCACAAGTTCCTCTTACTACAAACTCTTTTCCACTTGGGAATACTACCGCTATAGCTGATACAAATCTTCCTGTTCTTTGACTCATAGGCACATTTTTCATAGCTTTTACAAGTTTTTCTCTATTTTGCTCATCAGTTGCATTCTCTCCTGCATATCTAGCTGAGTAAACCCCTGGCTTTTTACCTAAAGCATCCACTTCAAGACCAGAATCATCTGCAACTGCTACCATATTTGTAGCTTTAGCTATAGTTCTAGCTTTTATAAGAGCATTGTGCTCAAATGTATGACCATCTTCTACTATTTCTATTCCTGCTAAATCTACATCTTTAAGAGAATATATTTTACAATCAAAATCATTTAATATAGCTGAAATTTCTTCTAATTTATGAGCATTATTTGTAGCTATAACAACCTCATCTGGAATTTCTTCTCCAAGAACTTCACTTGCTATTTTCCCTAATGCTTTTCTTTGAACTTTAATAAGCTCTTTATTTCCTTTTTCTCCTAATTCAAGTAGTGCATTTAAATCTTTTCTAGTAAATGGAGATTCTTCTCCTGTTCCTTGAACCTCTACAAATTCACCTTTGTCTGTCATTATAACATTCATATCAACATGTGCATTTGAATCTTCTTCATAGCATAAATCTAAAACATGTTCTCCATTAACTATTCCTACACTTATAGCTGATACAAAGTTTCTTATAGGTAAAGTTTTTATTTGTTTATTTTCATATAAAGAATATAAAGCTTCTGCTACTGCTACAAAAGCTCCTGTTATAGATGCTGTTCTAGTTCCTCCATCAGCTTGAATTACATCACAATCTACCCATATAGTTCTCTCTCCTATTTTAGATAAATCAATAACTGATCTTATAGCTCTTCCTATTAATCTTTGTATTTCTTGAGTTCTTCCATCAACTTTACCTCTTGATGACTCTCTTATTTTTCTTTGGTGTGTAGATCTTGGTAACATAGAATACTCTGCATTTATCCATCCAGTTCCTGAATTTCTTAAGAAAGGAGGTACTTTATCTTCTATAGAAGCTGTACAGATAACTTTAGTTTCTCCCATTTCAATTAATACAGATCCCTCTGCATATCTAGTAAAGTTTCTAGTTATTTTAACTGGTCTTATTTCATCATTTTTTCTACCATCAATTCTCGTCATTTATATTACCTCTTTCAAACATTTTTTATAGCAAATTCAGACTAATTAACTTACCCGAACTGTAACTCAAATATTGTATATACTATAATATATTAGCATTATTTAACCCTAAATAGTAGTTATTTATTAATATAATTTCCCCAATATTTTTACTTAATAACTTCTTGAACTTCTTCTTTTGAGCTTAAGTTTAATATATCTAAAAACTTAGCTTCATCAATAACTTTGACTCCTAATTCATTAGCCTTTGTAAGCTTTGATCCTGCCTCTTCTCCAGCTAAAACAAATGTTGTAGATTTACTTACACTAGAAGTTGCTTTTCCTCCTCTTGCCTCAATCATTTCTTTTGCATCATTTCTTTTTAAAGTAGGTAAAGTACCTGTTAATACAATTTTCATTCCTTCAAAAATATTAACTATGGATTCATCTTTATTTTTTATAGATTCTATATTAACTCCAGCCTCTTTTAATTTATTTATAACCGTCATATTTTTTTCTTCTTTAAAGAACTCAACAACACTGTTTGCCATTATATCTCCAAATTCTTCAAGATTAGTTAACTGAACTGCGTCTGCATTTATTATTTCATCTAAACTATCAAAATTCTTAGCTAAAACTTTTGCACCTTTAACTCCTATATATTTAATACCTAATCCATTTATTAATCTATATAACTCATTTTGTTTAGATTTTTCTATTGCTTTAATTAAATTTTCAGCTGATTTTTCGCCCATTCTTTCTAAATTTATTACATCTTCTTTTTTTATGTAATAAAGGTCGGCTATATCTTTAATTATATTGTTATCAAGTAATAATCCAACTATAGATTCTCCTAGTCCTTCTATATTCATTGCATCTCTTGAAGCAAAGTGTATTATTCCTCTTCTAATTTGAGCTGGGCAACTAATATTTATGCACTTAACTGCAGCTTCTCCCTCTAATCTAACAGTAGGTTCTGAGCATACAGGGCATTTATCAGGGAATTTAAATTCTATTTCATTTCCATCTCTATCATCTTTAACAACTTGAACCACTTGTGGTATTATATCTCCAGCTTTTTGAACTAAAACTGTATCTCCAATTTTTATGTCTTTTTCATTTATATAATCTTCATTATGTAAAGTTGCACGAGAAACTGTTGTTCCAGCTAATCTAACTGGTTCAAGTATAGCTGTAGGCGTTATAGTTCCTGTTCTACCAACTTCAACTATAATATCTATAAGCTTCGTTTTCTTTTGCTCTGCAGGGAATTTATATGCAATTGCCCATCTTGGACTTTTAGCTGTATAACCCATAACCTCTCTTTGTTGTAAATCATTAACTTTAATAACCATTCCATCTATTTCAAATGGTAGTTTTGATCTATTTTCTGTCCAATATTCAATATGTTCTATAACGCCCTCTATATTTGAACAAACTTTGTAATCTGTGCTAACCTTGAATCCTAAGTTTTTAAGATATTCTAATGATTCACTATGACTTTTTAAATTTGTATTTTCAATATACTCTAGGTTAAATATGAATATATCTAAAGGTCTTTTAGCTGTTAACTTAGAATCTAACTGTCTTAAAGTTCCTGCTGCTAAATTTCTAGGGTTAGCAAATAATTGAAGGCCTTGTTCTTCTTGTAATTCATTTATTTTTTCGAAATTTTGCTTAGATATATATACTTCTCCTCTTACTACAACTTCTTCTGTATCATTAATTTTTAAAGGTATAGTCTTTACTGTTCTTAAGTTTTCTGTTATATCTTCTCCAACTACTCCATTACCTCTTGTTGCTCCCTTTTCAAAAACTCCATTTTTATATGTTAACCCAACTGATAATCCATCTATTTTGAATTCAACTACGTATTCAACACTATCATCAGCTAATTCTCTTACTCTTTTATCAAAATCTTTTAAATCCTTATCTGAGTAAGCATTTGATAAACTAAGCATAGGTATTTTATGTGTTATTTGCGTAAATTTATCTAAAGGCTTACCTCCTACCCTACTACTTGGTGAATCAGCTCTTTTTATTTGAGGATTTTCTTCTTCAATTTTTATAAGTTCTTTCATTAAATTATCATATTCATAATCTGATATCTCAGGAGCATCATCATTATAATATTTATTGCTATGATAGTTTATTTGATCTATCAATTCATCCATTCTAGTTTTTATGTCCATATAAATCACCTCTTTTAAAATCTATGTAAATCGTACTAATTTCAATGCAATACTATCTTAGTATACCATAATTTTCTTCTTAAAATTACAACTAAACTATTAATATCCTTTTTGAATATTTACCACATTTTTAAGCTCCTTATTATTGATGTAATTCTCTAAATTTTCATATATGGTATTAAATGTTCTACTTCTATTTTTATCAGATATCCATGAATTATGAGGGGTTATAGTTACATTTTCAAATTCCCAAAGTTTATTTTCTTTATTTAATGGTTCACTTTCAAATACATCTAAACAAACACCTTTAAACTTACTTATATTATTAATTAAATCATCTTCATTTATTATGTTTCCTCTACCAACATTTATAATCACTGATCCATTTTTCATAGTTTTTAATTTTTCATCATTAATCATTCCTATAGTTTCTTTTGTTGATGGCAATATAATAACTACTACATCACATTTTTTTAACCCTTCGTTTATATTTTCTATAGATATACATTCATCAAATCCTACAACGTCTCTACCATCTGTATTAACTCCATAAACATATACTCCAAATGCTTTTAGCCTATCAGCAGCATTTTTTGCAATTGTACCAGTTCCTATAAACATTATTTTTTTATCAGTTAGTTCTTCTAAGTTTATATCTAATTTCCACTTCTTTTGTGCTTGATTTTCATACATTTTTTTTGTATTTTTATATACATTTAAAATACACATAACTATATATTCAGCCATAGGAATACTATAATTTCCTTTGTTATTACATACCGTAATATTATTTTTTATAATTTCATCTTTTGGTATTTGATCTATTCCAACACTACTTAATTGAATTAGCTTTAAATTTTCTAGTTTCGATATATCAAGTGTGTTAAATGGATTGTAACCTACTAGCACTTCAATATCTTTATTTTCATTGTTTACTTCAGCCTTAGATTCCTTCATATATATCACTTCATATCCTAAATTTACTAATTTACTTATTTCATTATCCTCATATTTATTTGTAACTAATAATTTCATAAAACATCTCCTCCCATATCTAATAGTTAATTATATTTTATCTTAAAAATAAAAGTCCTTTAATTATTAAATAATTAAAGGACTTAATCTATTTTATATAAATAC
>NZ_JAWDJM010000091.1:0-29793 GCF_032465715.1 Paraclostridium sp. MRS3W1
CTTCTATATAATTGAAGATTAAAATAAATTAAAAAATGACCTTTAAAAGGTCATTTTTTAATTTATATTTTTATTACTATCTATTTCTTCAGCTAAGTTATTTAAATATTCCCATCTTTCATATTTAAATTCAAGTTCTTTTTCTAAATTTGATTTTTCATCAAGCATTTCTTGTAATTTAGTAAAATCAGTTGAATATTTATCTAAATTATCATCAATAGATTGAATTTTATTTTCAAGAGAAGATATATTATCATCTATAGTATCGAATTCTCTTTGTTCATTAAATGTGAATTTTAATTTTTTATTATTTTTAGGTTTTTCTTTTTTTACTTCGTTTTTAGGTTTTTCTTCAACAATTTCAATTTCGTCAGGTTGACTTTCTTTAAATATTAGATAATCACTATAGTTACCAGTAAAAATGTCTATTTCACCATTTCCGCTATATGCAAATATTTTATTACATATTCTATCTAGGAAATATCTATCATGAGAAACACATATAACTACGCCTGGAAACTCATCTAAATAATCTTCAAGTCTATTTAATGTTTCTATATCTAAGTCATTTGTAGGCTCATCTAAAAGAAGCACATTAGGTGCAGACATTAAGGTTCTTAAAAGATGAAGTCTACGTCTTTCTCCACCTGAAAGTTTTTTAATAAGTGTATATTGCATGGTTCCGTCAAATAAAAATCTTTCACACAATTGAGATGCAGTTATTTTTTGACCATCAGACGTTTCTATGTAATCACTAACTTCTTTAACATAATCTATAGCACGCATTTCTAAATTCATATGAGCATCATCTTGAGAGAAACAACCGATTTTTACTGTTTCACCAATTTCTATATGACCAGAGTCTGGATTTAATTTACCATTTAATATGTTTATTAAAGTTGATTTACCTATACCGTTTTTACCTATTATTCCAATTCTATCAGTTCTAGCAATTGCATACTCTAAATCGGTGATTAATTTTTTTTCTCCAAATGATTTAGATATATTATGAATTTCTATAATTTTTTTACCAAGTCTACTTGAGGCAGTAGTTATTTCAAGATTTTCATTATTTGATAATACCTCAGTATTGACAAGGTCATCAAATCGTTGAAGTCTAGCTTTTTGTTTAGTTGTACGAGCACGAGCTCCTCGTCTAACCCAAGCAAGTTCAGTTCTTATTAAGCTTTGTCTTTTTTGTTCCATGCTAGACTCTAGAGCTAATCTTTCCATTTTTTTCTCAAGAAATGCAGAATAATTTCCATCATAACTAAAAAGTCTACCCTTATCAAGTTCAACTATTCTATTTGTAACTCTATCTAAAAAATATCTATCATGAGTTATCATAAGTAATGATAAGTTTTTGTTATTTAAATATTCTTCTAGCCAGTCTATAGTATCATTATCTAAATGGTTTGTAGGTTCATCTAAAATTAACAGCTCACAAGGTGTTATAAGTGCTGACGCAAGTGATATTCTTTTTCTTTGACCTCCAGATAATTCAGCAATTTTTTGATTAAAATTAACGATACCAAGCTTTGTTAAAACTGATTTTGCTTCGCTCTCAAGGTCCCAAAGATTAAGAGCATCAATTTTTTCTTGTAATTTTATTAAATCATTATTTAAATTTTCATTAAAGTTTTCGCTTAAACTGTCCAATATACTTTGATAATCACGAAGAAGTTTCATTTCATTAGATGTTCCTTTAAAAACTTGCTCAAGAACTGTAGCATTTTCATCATAATATGGATTTTGAGGAAGGTATTCTATTCTAACTTTATTAGGTTTAGTTACAGTACCACTATCAGGTTCTTCTGCACCTGATATTATTTTAAGTAAAGTAGATTTACCAGTACCATTAACACCTATAAGGCCTATTTTTTCTCCATCATTTATTCCTAAAGATATATTGTTAACTAGTACTTTTTCAGAGTAACTCTTTGTTATATTTTCTAATGTAATTAAGTTCATTTTATCACCCTTATAGTTATTTTAATTTACTAAACTATTATAACAGTTTTTGTATTATATAGGAATTTAAAAAAAGAAAGATACAGTTTTTACTTACTAGTACCTTTCTTTTTAATAACTTTTTTCTTTTTTCTTTTTACTATGTATGACCTGTCAAATGAATCTAGAGTTTGTGTTTCAGTGTTATTGTTACTTTCAAGTCTGGCTTTACAAGTTATTCTAATTTCTGAAGCTAGAGCAAGCTCTTCTCCAAGTGCAACCAAAAAAGATCCCAATATCCCTAAATCCTCATCATCATCAATTTCTTGACCTATTATAGATGCGAATATCGCTACTAAAAACATATATTGGTTAGCAAATGAATTACAGTTATTATAGTAATTTGTTTGTTTGGACATACAACCTCCTTAAAAAATATATAATAACAGTATATGGATATATTATAAAAATGGAACAAAAAATTTAATATAAATATATTTTTATAATATAATTGCTTATAAGTAAACATAATATTAAAATAGATATAGAACTTGTTATATACATAATTGAAAAGTGGTGATGTAGATGAAAAAAATTAAGTTTATATACAATCCAAATTCTGGTGATAAAAAAATAGTGTACAAGCTAGATAGTATAATATCTAAATTTCAAGATAATGGATATACAATTGTGCCATATAGAGTATCTAAAAACAATACCATGGAAAAAGGGTTAGAAGATATTAAGGATAACTATGAGTATATTTTAGTTGCCGGAGGAGATGGAAGTATAGATAGACTTGTAAACTTCATGAAAAAAAACAATATAGATTTGCCAATTGCAATACTTCCTACAGGAACTGCAAATGATTTTGCAAATGTGCTTAAGATACCATTAGACATAAATTTAGCAATAGATAAGATAATTAATTCAAAACCTACAAATATAGATTTAGGAATTATTAATGAAGATTACTTTGTAAATATTGCAAGTTCGGGTATGTTTACAGATGTTTCACAAAGAGTAGATGAAAATCTAAAAAATTCTATAGGTAGAGTATCATATATAATAAAGGGAATAGAAGATGCACTTCATTTAAGAAAATTTAGTGTACATGTTAAGTCAAAAGAGTTAGAGTACGAAGGTGATATGTACTTGATTTTAGTTTTAAATGGAAGAACTGCAGGAAATATAAACTTAGCGCATTATGCTATGTTAGATGATGGATACTTAGATGTAATAATTTTTAAGGCAATGCCAATACCTAAAACTATTCCACTTCTTTTAGATATTATAAAAGGAGCACCTATAGATAAATACAATGAAATTATATATTTTAAAACAGATGATTTGTATATAGATTGTGAAGAAAATATAGTGACAGATATAGATGGAGAAAGAGGTCCTGATTTCCCTCTTCATATAAAATGTGATAAAGAAGGTATTAAGATATTAGGAATTGAATAAGGTAAATTATAAAAATCCACATTGATAGAAATGTGGATTTTAGTTTATACTTGTATATATCAAATAAAAAGGAGTACAAAATGGAAAAATTATATTACAAAGATCAATATATAAAAGAATTTACAGCAGAAATTGTTGATATAAAAGAAAAAGATTCTAATTTTCATATTCAATTAGATAAAACTGCTTTTTTCCCTGGAGGAGGAGGTCAGTTTTGTGATACTGGGAAAATTGATAATCACGAAGTAATAGATGTATATGAAGAAGATGGATTAGTATTTCATGTAACAAAAACTAAGCCTATAAAAGTACATAAAGTAAAATGTAGTATAGATTGGGAAAAAAGAGAAGATGGCATGAATCAACATTTTGGTCAACATGTCCTATCTGGATGCTTTTTCAAGTTATTTAATGCAAATACAGTAGGTTTTCACTTAGGACAAGATATTAGCACTGTAGATATACAAGGTTTTTTAACTGACGAACAAATTAAGGAAGCTGAAAATTTTGCAAATGAAATTATAAATAGAGATATATATGCAGAGTTTTTAACTCCTGATAAAAAAGAATTAAAAAAGATGGGATTAAGAAGAGATCTGCCTAAGACTAATGAACAAATAAGAGTTGTAAAAATAGGAGATTTAGATATAAATGCATGTTGTGGTGTACATCCAAGATCAACACTATCTCTTAGAATGATAAAAATAAAAAGATTTGAAAAATGTAGAAATGCTACTAGAATAGAGTATTTGGCAGGTAAAAGAGCAATTGAGTACAGCATGGACAGAGATAATTGTTTAAGTGATATATGTAGATACCTAAAGTGTGGAGATAAAGACGCTATTAATGGAATTAAGAACTTACATAAAAACCTAGAAGATACATTACAATATAATAAGAAAATAGAAAGTGAAATAGCTAGATATCAAGTTAAAGAAATGATAGATTTAGGAGAAAAAATAGGAGATATATCTTTAATTAAAAAAATATATGAAAATGAAAATATAAAATATGCATCTAAAATTGTTTCTAAGTTAGTTGAAAATGAAAACACAATAGCTTTAGTAGCAGTTAAAAATGAAGATAAAGTTAACTTTATATTTGCTACATCAAAAGGAATAGAAAAACTTGATATGAATGAGTTATTAAAGGATTCTATAAAGCTAGTAGATGGTAAAGGTGGAGGAAGTAAAGTTTTAGCCCAAGGAGCAGGAAAAAACAATGGAAATATAGATTCAATGTTTAATTATGCATCTATGAAAATATCAAATTTATTAAAATAACAGAGTAGGATTACCTACTCTGTTATTATATTCCTAAGTTTTTCTATATCAAGAAGCTTCACATAATCATTAGTATAATCAATTAGATTATCATTTTTCATATTTATAAACTCTCTAGATAAAGAAGGTCTAGGAACTCCTAAAGTTTCTGCTAGTTTTGTTTTAGTTTTAGGCATTTTTATAAAATTACTATTTTGTAAGTTATACTCATCAAGTAAGAAACTTACAATTTTTTGCCGGATGCTTACAAAAGAAATAGTTTTAACTGTTTTATTAAGTTCTACAATTTTATTTGTAATATCATTTAAAAATGATATTAATATATTTTTGTGATTAGAACAAAAGTCTATAAAGTCATATTTATCAATAAACATTACTTCAGTTTTTGAATTAGATACAACTGTAGCTGGATATATATTTATATCTGAAAAAGTTATGACCTCACCAAATAAATTTCCTTTTGAAAAAGATGACATTAAAATAATTTTATCACCAGGTAAAAATCTTTTAATATCAACACCGCCGTCTAAAATCAAACCTATAGAATTACAAGGATGACCTTCAAGGGCTATTATATCTTCCTTATTATAGCTTTTTATTGTATATTTAGAATCTTTAAATAAATCGAGTATTTCTTTTTTAGTTAAGTTTTTAAACATGATTCCACCTTATAAAAAAATTATTATTAGCCCAATTTAATTAAATTTAAGAATTTAAGATAGGCTTTAATAAATTATAACATAGAGTAGTATTCAACTGCAAAATCTCGAAATTCTTTTGCATATTTACTAATATAATTATCCGGATGCCAAGAAATATTTATGTATCTTTTACAAACAGGGTCTATAACTCTAAGCAACTTTAGAGAATCATCTGCATGTATACCCCATGAGATTTCAGGTATAAAACTTATACCGAGACCAGCAATAATCAATTGTTTAACTATTGAAGGTACATCACTTTCAAAGACTATAGTAGGATTAAAACCTGCATACTTGCAAAGTGAATAAGAAATAGTTCTAAAAGGTTTATTAGATTGAAAGCTTATAAAATTTTCATTTGCGATTTCTTCTAAAAATATAGTACTTTTAGTAGCAAGAGGATGGTTACTAGGCATACCTATAAATAATTCTTCTTCTAATAAGGTTATAGAAAATGGATCATGGACCTCATCTAATGTAGAGGATATACAAAAATCAAAATTTTTATAATCTATTTCACCGTCAACATGTTGAAGAAGTTTAAAGGTAGTGTCGGGATGAGCTTTTTTGAAGTTTAAAATTAAATTAGGCAAGGTGTTAGATCCAGCTAGAACTAAAAGCTTTATCTCCGGTTTTGATTGGTTGTTAGTATCGAGAAGTTCCTTAACTCCATTTTCTAAAATTGAAAGTGATTCATTAACCGTTTTTAAAAACATCTCTCCATTTGAATTTAAAATTATCTTTTTTCCATTTCTATCAAACAAATCGACGCCGATTTCTTTTTCTAATGAGTTAATAATTCTACTTAAAGCAGGTTGAACTATATGTAATTTTTTGGCGGCATTAGTCATATGTTGAGTTTTTGCAACTGTTTGAAAATATTTAAGATGAAGGAGTTCCATTTAATAAAATCACCATCCTAGATTATATAACAAATTTGATATAAATATATAACAAACTATGTATTATACATTTATTAAATACTTATATAGAATATTCTTAAAGGCAATATATTTACTAACTTAACAATATTTTATTCAATCAAGCAAATCAAATCATATCTAATTAACTTTCAGGAATTTACAATAAAAATTTAATAGGAGGAATGCATATGAGTTTTAATTTTGCAGATGTATTTTTAAGCCAATTTATGCTTATGTTCATAGCAATTGTCACGGGACTTATATTTGGAAAACTTAAGTTTGGAAAATTTAAGTTTGGTATATCAGGAGCATTATTCACAGGACTTATAATTGGATGGGGGGCTTTTAAATACGCAGCAAATGTACCTGAAGGTTCTCAAGCATTTAAGTCTGCACAAGAATTACTATCAGCAGGTGTAGTATCGAGTGATTTTTTTGAAATATTTTTAATATTATTTGTTTGTGCAGTAGGATTATTAGCAGCAAAAGATATGGGTATAGTATTAAAAAAATATGGCCTGAAATTTGTAGTACTTGGTATGATGATAACATGCACAAGTGCCGTAGCAACGTATGGAGCTACATTGTTTAGTGATGACTCAAATCCATATGAAGTATCTGGGGTGTACACTGGAGCACTTACAAGTTCACCAGGCTTAGCAGCGGCAATAGAAACAGCTAGGGGGCATGCAACTCAAAGAGTAGCAGAGTTTAACGATATGAACCTAGTAGAAAAAGAACAATTTCTAAAAATGGCGGGAATAAAAGATATACCAAAAGATTTAAATGAATTTCAATTAACAGATGATATAAAGCAACAGTATATAGTAAATGCAGAAGCAAGCATTGGAGCAGGTCATGCAATTGGATATCCATTTGGAGTATTGATAGTTATATTAGCTGTAAATTTCTTCCCAACAATATTTAAAATAGATGTAGAAAAAGAGAAATTGCAATATAAAAAAGAATTAGAGGATGCAAAGAAATCAAGCAACTCATCCAAAGAAATAAAAGAAAGTAAGTTTGATATTTTAGGATTTGTAATAGCATGTACATTCGGATATATAATTGGAAATATAAATATATATCTACCATTTATAGGCTATTTTAGCTTAGGTTCAACAGGTGGAGTTTTGATAGGATCATTAATACTAGGCTATATAGGTAAAGTTGGAAGTATAAGTTTCAGAATGGACTCAAAGGTTCTAGGCGTTATAAGAGATGTTGCATTAGCATTTTTCTTAGCGATTGTAGGATTAAGATATGGATACAAGGCTGTGGATGCGTTAGTAGGAGCTGGAGCATATCTAGGAATTGTTTCTGTAGTAGTTGGAACAGTAGGCATGATGGTTGGATTTTTCTTAGGTAAATATGTACTAAAGATCAATTGGCCAATGTTATCTGGAGCTATATGTGGAGGTATGACATCTACACCTGGACTAGGAGCAGCTGTTGAGGCTTTAGGCGGTGATGAACCAGCTGCAGGATATGGAGCAACGTACCCATTTGCGCTTTTAGGAATGGTTATTTTCACTATAATACTTCATAAATTACCGATGTAGTTATTGGATTTAAAATAAAATATGCTAGGAGGGGAAACTTATGGATAAAAGATTAAGATGTGATGAATTAAAAAGCAAAGTAATGAGTGCTAAAGAAGCCGCTAAATTATTTGAGGATAATATGGTTGTAGGAACTAGTGGATTTACACCTGCAGGATATCCCAAAGCAGTACCACTAGCTTTAGCTGATAGAGTAAAAAATGGAGAAAATATAGGTATTACACTTATAACTGGGGCATCTGTTGGACCAGAACTAGACGGAGCTTTAAGTGAACTTGGAATTATAAAAAGAAGGTATCCCTATCAAACAAATTCAAGTTGTAGAAACTCTATAAACAATTCATCTATAAATTATTCAGATATGCATTTAAGTCATACTCCACAATGGGTTAAGTATGGATTTTTTGGGAAGATGGATATAGCATTAGTAGAAGCAGTTGCTATAACAGAAGAAGGATATATAATTCCTTCTACATCAATAGGAAATTCAAATGTATTTGCAGAGTGTGCAGATAAAGTAATAATAGAAATAAATACATCTCAACCAATGGATTTAGAGGGAATACATGATATTTATAACTTAGAAGTTCCTCCAAATAGAAAGCCAATTCCATTAGTCAAACCTGATGATAAAATAGGAACTCCATATATTATTTGTAATAAAGATAAAATAGCAGCAATAGTATATACAGATATAAAAGATAAAACAAGACCTGTTGCACCTATTGATTCAGTATCAGAAAAAATGGCTAAAAATCTTATAAGTTTCCTAGAAAAAGAAGTAGAAGCTAAGCGACTTCCAAAAAATTTATTGCCTCTTCAGTCTGGAGTTGGAAGTGTAGCCAATGCAATTCTTGGAGGCCTGGTAGAATCAAAATTTGAAGACTTGGTAGTGTATTCAGAAGTAATACAAGATAGTGTTATAGATTTAATAGAGTGTGGAAAAGTAAAATTTGCATCGGGGACATCATTAACTATATCTCCAGAAAGACTAGACAATTTTTATGAGAATTTTAGTAAATATAAAGATAAATTAATTCTTAGACCTCAAGAGATAAGTAATAGTCCTGAAGTTGCTAGAAGATTAGGCGTAATAGCTATAAATACTGCAATAGAAGTAGATATATATGGAAATGTTAATTCAACTAATATAATGGGTAGCAGAATGATGAATGGAATTGGAGGATCAGGTGATTTTTCTAGAAATGGTTATTTAACTATTTTTACAACAGAATCAATAGCTAAGGATGGAAAAATATCTAGTATAGTGCCTATGGTATCACACCATGATCATACAGAACATGATGTAATGGTAATTGTAACAGAACAAGGTGTAGCAGATTTAAGAGGACTATCGCCAAAGGAAAGAGCAGAAGAAATAATAAAAAATTGTGCACATCCTGACTATAAAGATGCTTTATATGATTACTTCAATAGAGCTTGCGAAGGTAAGTATAAACATACACCACATATTTTAGAAGAATCTTTATCATGGCATAAAAAATTTCTAGATGATGGAAGTATGATTAAATAAAAATTAAAATTTTTTATTATAATAATGAAGAAAAATAAGTAATAGTTGCATTGTAAGTAGATAAATTCAATCAAAAGATACATGAATTGATTGAATTTATCTATATTTTCAAAATTAAAGTTTGACAGTATGAAAGATTAAATTTTGAAAATTTCAAATTTTAAAGTGGAATTCAGTGATGAAATAAAACTTGCATAAAAACGATTGCAATCTTAGGTAAAGGTATGTAATAATTTTAGTGAAGGGGTATTTATTAAAAATTTATATTAAAACTTAATATATATAATCTCTAAAAAATCATAATTGTTTAGAGATAAAGAATAGGGGGAGTTCATATGACGAAAAACAAGGAACAAATTCAAGAGAGCTTTAATAAATGGGAGGAAGGAAAAGTTAATAAGTCTATAGCTAGATTCCCAGAAAGAAAAGAAAAATTCGAGTTTGACACAGGGCAAGAAATGAAAAGGTTATATACACCATTAGATGCAGAATTTGATTATGAAAATGATCTAGGATATCCAGGACAGTATCCATATACAAGGGGTGTTCAACCTACAATGTATAGAGGAAAATTCTGGACTATGAGAATGTATGCTGGATTTGCAACAGCAGAAGAATCAAATAAAAGATATAAATATCTAATAGATCAAGGATCTATGGGGCTTTCAGTAGCATTTGACCTTCCGACTCAAATGGGTTATGACTCAGATGATGCAATATCAGAGGGAGAAGTTGGAAAAGTTGGAGTTTGTATAGATTCATTAGCAGATATGGAAATATTATTTGATGGTATACCTTTAGACAAGGTATCTACATCAATGACTATAAATGCACCAGCATCAGTACTTTTAGCAATGTACATAGCAGTTGCTGAAAAGCAAGGAGTTTCAGCTGACAAATTAAGAGGTACGATACAAAATGATATATTAAAAGAATATGTAGCAAGGGGAACATATATATTCCCAGTAAAACCATCCATGAGATTAATAACTGATATATTTGAATATTGTTCAAAAGAAGTACCTAAATGGAACACGATAAGTATATCAGGTTATCATATAAGAGAAGCAGGATCAAATGCAGTTCAAGAAGTAGCATTTACATTAGCTGATGGTATAGCATATGTAAATTCGGCAATACAAGCAGGTTTAAATGTAGATGACTTTGCACCTAGATTATCATTCTTCTTCAATGCACACAACAACTTATTAGAAGAGGTTGCAAAATTTAGAGCAGCAAGAAGAATATGGGCAAAAGTTATGAAAGAAAGATTTAAAGCGACTAATCCAAAATCATGGGCACTTAAGTTCCATACTCAAACAGCTGGTTGTACACTTACAGCACAACAACCTGAAAATAACATAGTCAGAGTGGCAATTCAAACATTAGCAGCAGTACTTGGAGGTACTCAATCATTACACACAAATTCAAAAGACGAAGCACTAGCACTTCCAACAGAAGATTCAGTAAGAGTAGCACTTAGAACACAACAAATTGTAGCACACGAAAGTGGAGTAGCAGATAGTATAGATCCATTAGCAGGTTCTTATTATGTAGAAAGTTTAACTAACCAAATAGAAGAAGAAGCATTAAAATTAATAGAAAAAATAGATGAATTAGGTGGCGCACCACAAGCTATAGAAAAAGGATTTATACAACAAGAAATAATGGATAGCGCATATAGATATCAAAAAGAAATTGAAAATAACGATAGAATTATAGTTGGAGTTAATAAATTCCAAATAGAAGAACAAGCTCCAAAAGGATTATTAAAAGTTGATCCAATGGTTGGAGAAAGACAAAAAGAAAAGATACAAGAACTTAAAGAAAGAAGAAATGGTGAAAAAGTTAAACAAGCTCTAGAAGCACTTAGAAAAGCTTGTAACTCTGATGAAAATGTAATGCCATATATATTAGAAGCAGTTAGAGAATATGCTACATTAGGAGAAGTTTGTGGCGTTATGAGAGAAGAGTTTGGTGAATATAAACAAACGGTTATGATATAGGGGGTATATTGATATGAGACCAATAAGAGTATTAGTTGCAAAACCAGGATTAGATGGACATGATAGAGGAGCTAAAGTAATAGCAAGAGCATTAAGAGATGCTGGTATGGAGGTTATATATACAGGGCTTAGACAAACTCCAGAACAAATTGTAGCAGCAGCTATACAAGAAGACGTTGATGTTGTTGCAATGAGTATATTATCAGGAGCTCATAACCACTTACTACCAAAAGTTGTAGAATTGTTAAATGAAGAAGAAGCTGATGATATATTAGTAATAGGTGGAGGAGTAATTCCTGAAGATGATATTCCATACTTAAAAGAAAAAGGAATTGCAGAAATATTTACTCCAGGAACTCCAACTTCAATGACTATAGACTTTATTAGAGAGAATCTTAAAAGAGCATTAGCTTAAAAAGGAGATAAATATGAAAGATATAGTGAATAGGGTACTAGAAGGCAAAAAAAGAGATTGTGCTAGACTTATCACTATTGTAGAAAATGAGCAGCCTGGATATGAAGATGCTTTAAAAGACATATATAAACACACTGGAAGGGCCTATGTTATAGGGATAACAGGTCCTCCTGGTGCTGGAAAATCTACTTTAACTGATAAGTTAGTTAAACTTATAAGAAAAGAGGGTAAAAAAGTAGGAATTATAGCAATAGATCCAACAAGTCCCTTTACAAAAGGAGCTATACTTGGGGATAGAATCAGAATGAATGACTTAAATACAGATAAAGATGTATTTATAAGATCTATGGGAACAAGAGGAAGTTTAGGTGGACTATCTAATGCAACTCAAGCTGCTATAAAAGTTTTAGATGCTTATGGATGTGATTATATATTTATAGAAACTGTAGGGGTTGGCCAATCAGAAATAGATATAGTTAAAACTGCAGACACAACTCTTATTGTCATGGTACCAGGATTAGGTGATGATATACAGGCAATAAAAGCTGGAGTTATGGAAATTGCGGATGTATTTGCAGTAAATAAGGCAGATAAAGATGGGGCAAAGAGAACATCATTAGAGATAGAAATGATGTTAGACTTTAAGAAAGATTGGGAATTTAGACCACCTGTAAGTTTAGCTATTGCTGAAACTGGTGATGGAGTAGATAAAGTTTATGAAAATATATTGAAACATAGGAAGTTTTTAGAAGAAAGTAATAAATTAAATGAAAAAAGATTAGAAAGAAATAGAATTGAAGTTAAGGAATTAGTCCAAAAGAAAGTATCTAGTTTAGTTAAAAATTTAGAGTATACAAAAGAGGTTGATGATTTATTATTAAAAACTATAAGTAAAGAAATTGACCCATACTCTATAAGTAATATGTTATTTGAAAAAGTTACAAAATAACAAGGGGGAGTAGTTATGGATATATTAAGAGTTGATCATGTAGGAATAGCTGTTAATAACTTAGAGGAAACTTTAAAGTTTTATGAAGATGTATTGGGATTAAAATGTCAAGGGACTGAAATTGTTGAAGATCAAAAGGTAAAAGTAGCTTTTTTACCAGTTGGAGATACAGAACTTGAACTATTAGAATCTACAACAGAAGATGGACCAATAGCTAAATTTATAGCAAAAAATGGTGGACGTGGAGGAATACAACACGTTGCAGTTAGAGTTGACAATATAGAAAAAGCTATAGAAGAAGTTAAGGCTAAGGGATATAAAATGATAGATGAAAAACCAAGATATGGAGCTGGTAATGCTAAAATAGCATTTTGCCACCCAAAAGGAACAGATGGAGTTTTATTAGAACTAAGTGAAAGAAACTAAATATAACAAAAATTTGGGGGTGATTTTGTGTCACAAGAAAAGTTAAATTTACTTTATGAAAAAAGACATAAAATAGAACAAGGTGGGGGACAAAAAAGAATAGATAAACAACATTCATCAGGCAAATTAACTGCAAGAGAAAGATTAAATCAATTATTTGATGAAAATACATTCGTTGAATTAGATGCATTTGTAAAACATAGATGTACAAACTTTGGAATGGAAAATAAAGAAATACCAGGAGAAGGTGTAGTTACAGGATATGGTAAAGTGGAAGGAAGATTAGTTTGTGCATTTGCACAAGACTTTACTGTGCTTGGCGGGTCACTGGGAGAAATGCATGCTAAAAAAATTGGAAAAGTTATGGATACTGCTTTAAAGCTAGGGGCACCTGTTGTTGGACTTAATGATTCAGGTGGGGCTAGAATTCAAGAAGCTGTTGATGCACTTGCAGGATATGGAGAAATATTTTATAAAAACACAATTGCATCAGGTGTAGTTCCTCAAATTTCTGCAATAATGGGGCCTTGTGCAGGAGGCGCTGTTTATTCTCCAGCATTAACAGACTTTGTATATATGGTAGATAAGACTAGCCAAATGTTTATAACAGGACCTCAAGTTATAAAAACTGTTACTGGAGAAGAAGTAACAGCTGAAGAATTAGGAGGAGCATCAACTCATAATACAACTTCTGGAGTTGCTCACTTTATGGCTTCAAATGATGAAGATTGTATAGCTCAAATAAGAAAATTATTATCGTTTCTACCTTCCAACAACTCTGAAAAAGCACCTATAGTAGAATGTCAAGATGATCCAAATAGAAAAAATGATGATTTAAATAGTATAATACCAGATGGTTCAAATAAACCATATGATATGAAAGAAATTATATATGAAATAATAGACGATGGTGATTTTTATGAAGTTCAACCATTCTTTGCTCAAAATATAATAACAGGTTTTGCAAGAGTAAATGGTGAAAGTATCGGAATAATTGCAAATCAACCAAAGATTATGGCTGGATCACTTGATATAAATGCATCAGATAAATCATCAAGATTTATAAGAACTTGTGATGCATTTAATATACCTATACTTAGTTTAGTTGACGTACCAGGATTTTTACCAGGAACATCTCAAGAATATGGAGGTATAATCCGTCATGGTGCAAAAATGCTTTACGCATATAGTGAGGCTACAGTTCCTAAAATTACATTAATAACTAGAAAAGCTTATGGTGGTTCATATCTTGCAATGTGTTCTAAAGATTTAGGAGCTGATATGGTATTTGCTTGGCCAACAGCAGAAGTTGCAGTTATGGGACCTAGTGGAGCTGCCAATATAATATTTAAAAACGATATTAAAAATGCTAAAGATCAAAAAGAAATGAGAGAAATTAAGATAAAAGAATATACAGATGAATTTGCAACTCCATATAAGGCGGCTGAAAGAGGATATATAGATGATGTAATAGAACCTTCATTATCTAGAATAAGAATAGCAGATGCTATTGATACATTAGCATCTAAGCGTGAAGAGAGACCTCCTAAAAAACATGGAAATATACCTTTATAGGAAGGTGGTAAATTATGAATATTAGCCAATTATTAGAAGCTCTAAAAGATCCTTCAGCTTCAATTTCAATAGGGGAAAAACTTTTAGCGGGAGTTTGTGTAGCAATTCTTTCAATGGTAGTAGTTTTTATAGTTTTAATTATAATATCTCTTATAATAAAAATATTGCAAATAGATAGAACTGAAAAACAAAAAACAGTAGCTGACGTAGAACCAATTCAAGAAGCCTCAATTGAAAATAAAAGTAGTAATGAAAATATAGAAGAGTTAGTTTCAGTTATAACTGCATCAATTGCAGCAGCTACAGGAAATAGCACAAATAATATAATAGTTAGAAAAATACAAAGAACTAATAATAATAAATCAAGTTGGGAAAGAATGCCTAAAAATATTACAAAGTAAAACAGGGGGAGTTTACGATGATAAAAAAATATAATATAACTGTAAATGGAAATACATACGAAGTAGAGGTGGAAGAGCTAGGCAGTCAGGCATCTGTGCAAAGACCACAAGTAGCAACTCAACAAGTACAGCCACAAGCAGCGCCAAAAGCGCAACCTAAGCAAACTCAAAATGCACCATCTGCTGGAGGAGGAACTATATCAGCACCTATGCCAGGAACAATAAATGATGTACGTGTAAAAGTTGGAGATAGTGTTAAAAAAGGGCAAGTATTATTAATACTTGAAGCTATGAAAATGGAAAATGAAATAATGGCAAGTTCTGATGGTACAGTTAAGTCAGTTGATGTATCAAAAGGAGCGTCTGTAAGCGCAGGGGATGCTTTAATAACTATAGGTTAAATAATTACAAATTTTTAAAAGGGGGACTTACCCGTGGGAGAAGTTATTAATAATTTTATTCAATCAATGGGTATTGTTAATATGGATTGGCGACAAATTGTAATGATATTAATCGCCTGTGTATTATTATATTTAGCAATAGCAAAAGGATTTGAACCGTTATTATTAGTGCCTATAGCTTTTGGTATGTTACTTACAAATCTTCCATTAGCAGGTGCTATGAACACACCAATTTCATCTATAAATGATGTTTCACTTACACAAGAATCAATAAATGGATCAATTGCAACCAAGACTCCGGGGGGATTACTTTACTATCTATACCAAGGATGTAAACTGGGTATATTCCCACCGTTAATATTCTTAGGAGTTGGAGCAATGACGGACTTTGGACCAATGATATCTAATCCAAAAAGTATATTATTAGGTGCTGCAGCACAGTTTGGAATATTTTTTACATTTATAGGTGCACTAGCTTTAGGCTTTACAGGGTTAGAAGCATCTTCTATAGGAATTATAGGAGGAGCAGATGGACCAACTGCAATTTATTTAACAACAAAGCTAGCACCTCACTTATTAGCACCGATAGCTGTTGCAGCGTATTCGTATATGGCTTTAGTTCCAATAATACAGCCACCTATAATGAAAGCTTTAACAACTAAGGAAGAAAGAAATATAATAATGAAACAATCAAAGCCAGTATCTAAAAAAGTTAAAATTATATTTCCTATAGTAGTTACTATAGTAGTATCTTTATTATTACCATCAGCAGCTACATTAATAGGATTACTAATGTTTGGTAATTTACTTAAAGAGTGTACAGTTACTGATAGACTTTCAGATACGGCAACTAATGCTTTAATGAATATAATTACAATATTTTTAGGGTTATCTGTTGGCGCATCAGCAGAAGCTCAAGTTTTCTTAAGTGCACAAACTATAAAAATATTTGCACTTGGAATAATTGCATTTAGTATAGGAACAGGATCGGGAGTACTTTGTGCTAAGTTTATGAATAGATTTACAAAGGATAAAGTAAATCCACTTATAGGAGCAGCTGGAGTATCTGCAGTACCTATGGCAGCAAGAGTTGCGCATAAGGTAGCTCAAGAAGAAAATCCAGGAAACTTTATACTTATGTACGCTATGGGACCTAATGTTGCAGGTGTAATAGGATCTGCTGTGGCAGCCGGAATATTACTAAGTTTATTCGGAGGCTAAAACAAAAAGGATGTCTTAAAATATTTTAAGACATCCTTTTTAGAATTAAGGAAATTATATTTACTAAAAATGTGCTAATCTATAAAACTAAAAAATAATATAAAACTATATTAATTATTATACAAATAGGAACTCCTATAGTAAATTTAGTATGTTTTGTTTTATGTCTAAATGTATACATTCCTAGATATGTACCTATTGATCCTCCAATTAAAGATAAAGTCATAAGGGTTGATTCAGGAATTCTCCATTCATGTTTAATTGCTCTTTGTTTATCTATGTACATAAGTAAAAATGATATACAGGATATAATTAAAAAATATATGTTGAAAATTTTCATTATAACCTCCTCATAAATTTATTTAAACATTTAAATCATATCACAAAAACAAAAAAATCAAAATAAAAACTAGATTATAAAATATAATCTAGTTTTTATTTTTGTGAATTAAACAATAGGTTCTTTAACTTTGTTATTATAAATTTCATTTTCTATATCTGAATCTAAAAAAATTGAATTTAAAATTTCTGGGTTTTGACAATCTAAAATTAAATCAACTTTTTTGATCAATTCACATCCAACTGTATAAATATCATTGTTTCTTTCAGCTTTGTTTGAAGTTAATAAATAAAACATAATTATCCTCCTAATAACTTGTAATAGGAGGATTGACAATTGAATTAATAATTATTCAATAAATATAAAAATTGATAAAAACGTATAAAAGTACAAAACGTAAGTACGAAATTGCAAATACTTATTAAACTTAAATCAATACAATATTAATATAAAGAATAATAAGGAGGAGTACAATTGGAAGCTGTATCTAAAAAAATATTGGGGATAGACATAGAAACACTAGAATCTTGTAAGGGATTAAACACTGCAAAAGAAATATCACAGCAAGCTAGAGTATGGAGAGAGGCTGCAAGTAATTTATATGACAATAGGGGTGATATAAAAAAATTTATTGAAGATGTTACTAGTAAAAAAAATTGCAGAATTATATTAACAGGTGCTGGAACATCTGCATTTGCAGGAGAAACTTGCGAACCTTATTTAACGAAATTATTAAACAAAAAAGTGGAAGCAATAGCTACAACAGACTTAGTTGCAAATCCTAGTAATTATCTTATAAAAGATATACCAACTATTTTAGTTTCATTTGCAAGATCAGGTAATTCACCAGAGAGTGTACACGCAGTAAAATTAGCAAATGAAATTATAGATGATTTATACCAAATCATAATAACTTGTAATGAAAATGGAAAATTGGCATTAAATACGAAAGATGATGAAAAAAGTTTATTACTTCTTATGCCATCAGAGACAAATGATTTAGGCTTTGCAATGACAAGTAGTTTTACAACTATGGTTTTAAGTTGTTTAGGAGTATTTAATATTGAAGAAATTGAAATGTTTATAGAAGATATAAAAAATCTTTCAAAATCTGTAGAAAAATTTATAGAAACAAATTTAGAATCAATAGATAAACTAGCAAAAGAAAAATTTGAAAGAATAATATATTTAGGTTCTGGAACAAGTAAAGGTATAGCTAGGGAGAGTGCACTGAAAGTTTTAGAGCTAACAGCTGGTAAAGTAAATGCAAGTTATGATACGCCTTTAGGTTTTAGACATGGGCCTAAATCCGTTATAAACGATGAAAGTATAACTGTAATTTATATATCAAATGAAAATTACACTAGGCTTTATGATTTAGATTTGGCTAAAGAAATGTTAGCGCATAGAAAAAAAGATAAAGTTGTATTAATAGGCTCAAACATAAATCAAAATTTAAAAGACAAAGCTGATTATGTATTTAATATAGAAAATATTGATTACAACATAGAAAATGAAGCCTTACTTCCATTACAACAAATAATATTTGGTCAGATATTATCATTTTTAAAATCTAAAGAGTTAGGAATTACACCAGATAATCCATGTCCAACAGGAGAGGTAAACAGAGTAGTACAAGGGGTTATACTACATGATTTAAATAAATAAAAATAGGGGGAAAGGAATATGAGTTTGTTATCAACTAAAGAAATTTTAATAAAAGCTCAAAAAGAGGGATACGCAGTTCCGGCTTTTAATATACACAATTTAGAGACAATACAAGTTGTTTTAGGTGCAGCTAGAAACTTGAAATCACCAGTTATTTTAGCTGCGACTCCATCAACTGTAAAGTATGCAGATGAGAACTACCTTTTAGCTATAATTGAAAAAGCAAGTGAGCTAAACAATATACCATTAACATTTCATCTAGATCATCATGAAAATGTAGAAGACATAAAAAGAATAATAAAGCTTGGTTGCAAATCAGTTATGATAGATGCATCGAAGCACGAGTTTAGAAAGAATATAGAAATTGTAAAAGATGTAGTTGAATTCGCTCATTTATATGGAGCTACTGTAGAAGCTGAACTAGGAAAGCTAGGTGGAATAGAGGATGATTTAAATGTAGATGAAAAAGATGCATTTTTAACAGATCCAAAAGAAGCGTATGAATTTGTAAAAAGAACAGGAGTTGATTCACTAGCAGTTGCAATTGGAACAGCTCATGGACTTTATAAAAGTGAACCTAAATTAGACTTTGATAGATTAGAAAAAATTAAAAATATGGTTGAGGTACCATTAGTTCTTCATGGTGCGTCTGGAGTACCTTATGAATCAGTTCAAAAATCAATTGAAAAAGGTATATGTAAAGTAAATATAGCAACAGAACTTAAAATACCTTTTTCAAATGCTATAAAAGAATATTTTAATGAAAATCCTAATGCATCTGATCCAAGACAATATCTAGTGCCTGCAAAGAATGCTATGTATGATGTTGTAGTTGAAAAAATAAAGATGTGTAAGAGCGAGAATAAAGCACATGATATCAGTTATAACATTTAATCCATCTATAGATAGATTATATAAATTAGATAAATTTGAAATTGGTTCTGTTCAAAGAGCTGATTTAGTTAACCCAACTGCAGGCGGAAAAGGGTTAAATGTAGCAAAAGTTCTAAGGAAGCTTGGAGAAGATGTTAATTGTATAGGATTTTTAGGTGGATTTAATGGTGAATATATAAAATATAAATTAAAAGATATAGGAATAGAAAACAAATTTACACCTATACAAGAAGAGACTAGAATTTGTTTAAATATAATGGATTCAAACAATGTAAGTACAGAGGTGTTAGAAAAAGGTCCAAATATAAGTAAAGAAGAAATTAATAGATTTGAAAAAGACTTAGAAGAAGTTTTAAAAGATACACGTGTTTTAGTTGCATCAGGTAGCTTAGCAAAGGGCTTGCCAATAGATTATTATTTTAAAATTGGAGAAATATGCAATCAAAGAAATATAAAGTTTATCTTAGATAGTAGTGGGGAAAGTCTTAGATTAGGGATGAACTCAAGTCCATATCTTATAAAACCTAATATTGATGAACTAGAAAATTTAAGTGGAGCAAAAATAAAAAGTATAGAGGATATTGTAAGTGTAGCAGAAAGTATGCTTTCAAGTGGAGTAAAAAATATATGTGTATCAATGGGAAAAGATGGAATGGTATTTATAAATAAAGATTATATATATAAAGTTGAAATACCTAAAATAGAGGTTATAAACCCTGTTGGAAGTGGGGATTCTAGTATAGCTGGTTTTGCTTTAGGAATAGCTAAAGGTTATGATTTAGAAAATACTTTGAAATTAGCAAATGCATGTGGAATGTCAAATGCAATGAACATATCGACAGGATCTATAAATTTAGATGATATTAATAAATTTATAGATGAAATTGAAGTAAATGAATATGTTAAAAAAACTTAATCTACCAATATAGGAGGGCGTATATGTATTATATAGGGGTAGACGGTGGAGGTACAAAAACTACATTTACCATGATAAATAATATGGGGGAAAAAATTACACAATATACAACGAAAACGACTCATTATGAGCAAGTAGGATTTGATGGATTAGAAGATACATTGAACGAAGGATTAAGTAAAATTATAGAAAAATCAAACGTAGATATTGATAAAATAGATAGTGTTTTTCTTGGTATTCCTGGATATGGAGAAGTTAAAAGTGTTGTGAAAAAAATAAATTGTATATGTGAACGAGTATTTAATAAAATTGACTTTAGAATTGGAAATGATGTAGAAGCTGGATTTGAAGGTTCTCTAGCAGGTAAACCTGGAATAAACATAGTTAGTGGAACGGGCTCGATTGCACTTGGAAAAGATTTATATGGAAATACAATAAGATGTGGTGGATGGGGAGATTATGTAGGAGATGAAGGATCTGCACATTGGATAGGAAAAAAAACTATCGAAGTATTTTCAAAAGAAGCTGATAAAAGACTAAATAGAGGTTTGATTTATGAAAAAGTTAGGGAATACTTAGCTATAGATGATGATTTTGAAATAATTGACTATATTTTAAATAAAATAAATAAAGATAGAACTCAAATTGCACAGTTTTCTAAAATATGTTTTGAAAGTGCTAAATTAAATGATGAAAATGCATTAGATATATTTAACTTAGCTGGATATGAGCTTAGTTTATTAGTAAAGATGATAATAAATGAATTGGAATTTGAAGATGAAATAACTATATCTTATTCAGGGGGAGTATTTAAAAGTGGAGACTTAATTATTAACCCGATAAAAAATAATTTAAAGGGATATAATGTAAAGCTTATAAAACCTATATTGGAACCAGATATGGGAGCGTGTTTACTAGCTTATAAAATAAAAAATAATCATGTAAGTAATGAAGTTTTAAATAATATGATTAATAAAACTGAATATAGTTTTTCATAAAATAAGGAAGGTAATTTTACCTTCCTTTACTTATATATAGATTTGGAATATTCAGTGGGGGATATTCCAAAATGAGATTTAAATTTACGGGAAAAATAATGAATGGAAGAAAAACCTAATAACTCAGAAATTTGACTAAATGTATAACTTGAACTTTTTATAAGTTCTTTACTTTTCTTTAGTTTTATATCGTTTATATAATTGTTAACTGTTCTATTTGTATTTTTTTTAAATAGAGAATGTAAGGTTGTACTACTTATACAAAATTCATTACATAATGTACTTATGTTTATTTTTTTATTAATGTTTTTATCAATATATTTTAAAATATTATTTAACTGATCGTCTTCATAAGATTGTTGCATATGTGTAGTTGGTTTGTGCTGGCCTTGTAAGTTTTTAAATCTTAAAGTATTTATAATAAGTTGCTTTAAGTAACAAAGTGATAGGTCATCAGAATATATATCTTGATTTGATAACTCATTAATAAGGTTTTGAATAATATGATGTGAATCGCGGTTTAATGTAAATACTTTATTGCATAGAAACTCATAATCATTAAAATCCATATTAAAATTTATGGTTAGATACGAACACGTATTTTCTTCTATTGTATACTGGTTATGAAATTGAAGAGGTGCATAAAATATCAAATCACCTTGCTTTAGAGTATAAGAGTTTTTATCTATATCTGTATTTAATACTCCCTTATCTACATAAGTAAGTTCCCAATAAGGATGTGATTCTCCTTTGAAGATATAACTACAACCTTTTTCTTGATAAAATTTGGTATAAATTTCTTTTATATGTAATGAAGGAGATATAGAAGAGTATACGTAATCGTGTGTTAAAGGTATTGAATTAAATTTATATGAAGGTTTTGATATATATATTGAAGACTTATCTGATATCGATATAAAGTTGAAATGAAGTCCTTTTTTTAACATTATAGGTCTATTAACTATAAACGAGTTTAAGCTAGAAGAATCAAATGACACTAAAATCATAACAACGCCAGATAAAACTTTTATAAAAACCTCATCGTTTGTTAAAACTTTTAAATCACTAATACTCTTATTTGTAAAATTATGAAGATAAGAGTTATCAATTTCATTATAAGTATTTATTACTTCTCCAAAAAATTTAAACTTAGGAGATGTGATTTTATCAAACATAACAACCTCCAATTATAGGATATAATATATATTATATGAATGTTAAATACTAAATACTATAATTATAGGATTAAAATATTTTGTATATCTAAATTAGATATGAATGTGAATAAGCTAAAAAAGTAGAAAGCAATACTAATTTAAATATGGTAATATTAGGGTATAAATATATTAAGGAAAAAGGTGATGAAATGAGAGCTGAAATTATAACTGTAGGAACAGAAATTTTATTAGGTGATATCGTAAATACAAATTCTCAGTTTTTAGCAAAGGAATTAGCAAATATTGGGATAGATGTATATCATCAAGGTACAGTTGGAGATAATGAAACAAGACTTATGGAGTCTTTAAATGAAGGTTTAAAAAGAAGTGACATAATAATTACCACTGGAGGTCTGGGCCCAACGAAAGATGATATGACTAAAGAAGTAGCATCTAAGTGTTTTGGTCAAGAATTGGTTTTATATATGGATATTTGGAAAGATATTAAATCTTATTTTAACAAGTTAGGGTTAGATTTAACTGAGAATAATAAAAAGCAAGCATATTTTCCAAAAGACTGCACTATATTAAATAATCCTAATGGAACGGCTCCAGGAGCAATATTAAAAAAAGATAATAAAATGATAATACTATTACCAGGACCCCCAAAAGAAATGATACCTATGTTCAATAATGAGTTAAAGAAACACTTATTATGTTTAACTGATTATAAACTTGTATCAAAAACATTAAGATTCTTTGGAATAGGTGAATCTTCATTAGAAGACAAGTTAATAGATATGATAAATAATCAAAAAAATCCTACTATTGCACCTTATGCTAAAGAGGGTGAAGTAACTATTAGAATAACTGCAAAAGCTGAAAATACTGAAAAAGCAAATAAACTAATAAAAAATGTAGAAGATGAAATCAATAATAGGGTAGGAAATTACATATATGGTTATGATGATACTACTTTAGAGGAAGAAGTAGCAAAATTATTGGTTGAAAAGAATATGACTATAGCTGTAAGTGAATCATGTACAGGAGGAATGATTTCATCAAAACTAATAAACTATCCTGGAATTTCTCAAAGTTTCTTAGAAGGATGTGTTACTTATTCCAATGAAGCTAAAATGAAAAGGCTAGGGGTTAAAAAAGATACTTTAGATAAATTTGGAGCAGTAAGTGAAGAAACAGCTATTGAGATGGCTATGGGAGTTGCTAAGTCTTTAGGTGCTAATATTGGGGTATCTACAACTGGAATAGCAGGTCCTGGAGGCGGAACTGATGAAAAACCGGTTGGGTTAGTTTACATAGGCCTTTATATAAATGGAGAAATTAAAGTTAAAAAATGTAATCTAGCTGGAAGTAGAGAAAAAATAAGATCTAGAGCGACAAGCGAAGCACTAAACTTAGTTAGAACAGAACTTATAAAGTAAAAGGAGTAAGCTAATGATAAAATATATATTTTGTGATTTAGATGGAACATTATATCACAATGGAATATCTAAAGAAGATGCAAATGCTATAAACAATATAGAAAAACAAGGAGTTACATTTAATATAGCTACTGGAAGAATTTTTTCTCAAGCTGTAAAGATGACTCAAGATGATATTGATATGAATGGATACTATATATGTGAAAATGGATCATATATATATGATTGCAATAAAAATTTAGTTTTTAAAGGAACAATAGATGATAATATAGTAAAAAAAGTGATTGCTTTATATGAATCAGATAACGCAACCTTATACTTTAAGTACAATGGAAAAGTAGTACTACTAGAAGAAAATGAGTGTTTCAAGATTTATTCAGATGAATATTTAGTAGATAAAGAATTTGCAAATAAAAATACATACAATGACCTTGTAGGTAATATAGGTATAGTATCTAAAGATGTAGATGAACTATATAGATTAGAATCTTTTTTAATTGAAGAATTCAATGATGTTTTAGACATATATTTTTCATCTGAATATACTTTAAATTTAGTTCCTAAAGGTGTTTCAAAACATGCAGCTATAAAAAATGTATGCAAAGTTTTAGGAGTTAGTTTAGATGAAGTAGCAACTATAGGAGATTCTCCAAATGATATAAGTATGCTTAAAACTACTAAATATAGTTTTGCAATGAAAAATTCAAGAAAAGAAGTTAAAGAAAGTGCAAATTATACTGCTAGTTCTGTAGAAGATGCAATTAGAAAAATAAAAGAAATTAATGAAGATTTAAATTCATAGGAGGAAGTTATGAAGAAAGTATTAGTTTTATTAGCAAATGGATTTGAAGAAATAGAGGCCTTAAGTGTAGTTAATGTATTAAGAAGAGCTCAAGTGATTTGTCATATGGGAAGTCTTGGTAGTGAATATGTAAAAGGTACTCATAATATAGAAGTTAAATCAGATGTAAATATAAACGATATAAACATAAATGAGTATGATGGAGTTGTATTACCAGGAGGACTTCCAGGAGCATATAATCTAAGAGATAGTGAACAGGTTAGAGAAATAGTACAAAAGTTTAATAATGATGGGAAAATTATAGCTGCTATATGTGCAGCTCCAGAAGCACTAGAAAGTTTTAATATATTAAACGGGAAAAAATGCACATCATATCCAGGATTTATAAAAGATAATAGTAATCTAAAATATATAGAAAATCAAATAGTTGTAGAAGATGGAAATATAATAACTAGTAGAGGACCAGCAACAGCTATAGAATTTTCATTAGGAATACTGAAGAAGCTTGGATATAAAAAAGAATATGAAGAAATAAAAGAAGGTATGTTAGTAAACTTTTATAACGAATTCAAATAAAAATTATTAATTAAAAAGCATTAAATGATAAATATATAAGCTCAGCTTATATATTTATCATTTTTTCATATTTATAAATATTTTCGTATAAGTCTACTTGCTTTAGATTGAGATATGTTTAATGCTTTAGCTAACTTATATGAACTTGGATTGTTTTTATAGTATTTACAAATTAAAAGCTTCTCATAATTTTCCATTAAATTATCTAATGAATTATTTTCTTCATCTTTTACAAAATCTACTTGGTGAAGGACTGATTTTGGTAAATGGTGTAATTCAATGTAGTCTGAGCTTGAAGTAACTAAAATATTTTGAATTATATTTTCAAGTTCTCTCATATTTCCAGGGTAATTGTAGTTCAAAAGTACGTTTATAACTTCTGTAGACATACTTTTATCTAGATTGAAAATATTTGAGTATTTTTTGAAAAAGTGAAAAATAAGTTCTAATAAATCTTCTTTACGATCTCGAAGAGGTGGGATTTTTAGTTCTACAACGTTTATTCTATAATATAAATCCTCTCTAAATTTTTTTTGATTTATAGAATTTATTAAATCAACATTAGTTGCAGAAATAAATCTTATATCAACTTTTTTAGTTTTTACTCCTCCAACTGAAGTAAATGTTTTGTCTTGAATAAGTTGTAAAAACTTAGATTGAAGTTCTTTGGGGATATCGCCAATTTCATCAAGAAATAAAGTTCCTTCATTTGCTAACTCAACTAGTCCTATTTTACCCTTTGAATTAGCCCCAGTGAATGCACCACCTTCATAACCAAATAATTCAGATTCAAGAAGATTTGGAGAAATGGTTGAACAATTTATCGTTATAAATGGTTTTCCAGCTCTCTTACTATTTAAATGTATGTGCTTAGCAAGTGTAGTTTTACCACATCCAGATTCACCAAGTAATAAAACATTTACATTTGTTTTAGCAACATTTTTTGCTATTTCTAAAATCGATTTCATGCTTGATCCTTTTATAGTAGTATCATTATAAATTAACGACTGAGATTTATTAAATGAACTTATTGTATTTTCATATAATTTTATTTTTTCTTTTATACTATTTAATTCGCTTATATCCCTAGAATTTTCTACTATAAATTCTATATCACCATTTTCATCAAAAACAGGAGTTGCGGTTATTATAAGTGTTTTTCCAGTTATAGTTTTTTGTTCCATAGAAACTTTTTTCTTATGTTTAACAACGGAAGGAATAGGTGTTTGATTAGAGTACCCAGCCTCATTTAAGAACATTGCTGTTTTTCCTATCATATCCTCTCTATCTATACCGTAGTTAGATTCAAATGCTTTATTACAATAAATCATATACCCATCTTTATCACATACAAAAATTTCATCATGAGAAGATTCTACTATTCTTTCGAAAAAATCTTTAGTGTATTGCATTAATATATCCCCCAAAAAATAAATTATAAACTATGTATTTAAAACTCCTTAATTATAGTATATATATAAGTCAAAATCAACTTATTATAAATGAATACTTAATGGATTTTAATATCGCAAGTTGATTTTGACTTATATAAAAAGTAAAAATGAGTTTGATTTGACTTATATATGATAAGAAAATGTTTCCAAAGCAAGTGATTTCAATTAGAAAAAGCTTGGAATGATTTGGCATAGAAATTGCTAAAGTAAATAATCGTAATAGTAGTATAGATAGGAGGATTTTTTTATGGAACAAAGAAGTAAAGGGTATATATTTGTTGTAACAGCAGGAGTTTTATGGGCTACTATTGGATTATTTGCAAATTCATTATTAAACTTAGGGCTAACTCCAGAACAAGTTGCATTTTTAAGATTATTTTTAGGGTTTTTGATATTATTTATTTATAGTTGTGTAAAAATGCCAAATGCACTTAAGATAAACAGAAAAGGATTAATGTATTGTATTCTTGTAGGTATAATAAGCCAGGCTGGGTTTAATATATGCTATTTTAATGCTATAGATTCTATTGGAGTTTCAGCATCTGCAGTACTTTTATACACATCTCCATTATTTTTAGCAATGCTATCAATGGCAATTTTTAAAGAAAGACTTAATAAGTCTAAAGTTATGTCACTATGTATTTGTTTTTGTGGATCTATATTAGCAGTAACAGGAGGAAGTTTAGATTTAGGTCAACTTAGTACACAAGGTATTATGTTAGGTATAATGTCAGCTATAACATATGCATGTATGTCCATAATAAGTAAAGGTGCATTAAAAGAATGTGAAGGGATAACTTTGTTGATATATGGATTTCTAATCGGGTCTATATTAATGATACCTTTAGCAAATCCTATACAAATTATTTCATATGCAAATAATATAGGTACTGTGTTTACTATATTAGGATTAGGGATAATACCTGCAGCTGGAGCCTATATATTTTATTTGAATGGAATTTCAACAGGTATTGATTTATCAATAGCTGGAATATTAGCATCTGCAGAACTTATAGTATCTGTAATAATAGGTTGGACATTGCTTGGAGAAAACTTTTCTATAGTGAAAGCTATAGGGGTTTTATTTATGGTAGTTTCTGCGATTATATCAATCAAAAAACCTAACAATAAATTTGAAGAAGATAATGATAATATTAGCTCAGGAAATAAAATAAAACTTCATACAGCAAATTAACTGTAATAAAAAATAAGCTATCTAATTAGATAGCTTATTTTTTATTACAGTATTTAATTCCTTGATACGAATCTCTTTCCCTCATAGTATCATCTATAGCATTTAGAACTTCCCACTTTTTAAGACTCCACATAGGACCTACTATTTCATCTCTTTTACCGTCTCCAGTAAGTCTATGAACCACCATTTCAGGAGGAATAATTTCTAACTGATCACACACTAAGTTTATATAATCATCTTTCTCCATTAAGTTAAACATACCTTTTTTTAGCATGTTTTCCATAGGTGTTTCTTTTAAGACATGAAGTAGGTGTATTTTTATTCCATGAACACCAAGATTAGCAACTGCTTTAGCTGTTTCCATCATCATATTATAGTCTTCTCCAGGTAATCCATTTATTATATGAACAACTGTTTTTATATTATGCTTTTTTAACTTTTCAACACCTTCTAAAAACGTATTATAATCATGACCTCTATTTATAATTTTAGATGTCTCATCATGAATTGTTTGAAGTCCTAGTTCAACCCATAAGTTTGTTTTTTTATTAAGTTCAGATAAATATTCTAAAACATCGTCTGGTAAACAATCGGGTCTAGTAGAAATTGAAAGTCCTATTACATCATCTAAATTTAATATAGTTTCATATTTTTCTTTTAATACACTTACTGGAGCATGAGTGTTAGTAAAAGCTTGGAAATATCCAATGTACTTTGCGTTATGCCATTTTTTATGCATCATTTCTTTTATATCTTCAAACTGCTTTATTAAATTATCGTTAGGATTTCCTGCAAAATCTCCAGAACCTTGTTTACTACAGTAAGTACATCCACCATAAGCAACAGTTCCATCTATATTAGGGCAAGAAAAACCTGCATTTATAGATACCTTAAAAACTTTTTCTCCAAAATTGCTTCTAAGGTAATAATTCCATGTATGATACCTTTTATTATCAAAGGCATATTTAAAATTTGTCAAATTAATCACCTTTTCTTTGTTTGTATTAAATTTACTTATACAATATTAACATAAAAAACAATCTTATACAAATCAATGATTAATTTAAATATAAAAAATAGTACCTTAATTTAAGGTACTATTTTTTATATTTTTATAGTTTTTTTAACTTATTTCCAGTTGATAAAAGTTGGAACCCGATTAAAACGAAAATTAAAGATAAAAATGTAGCTATAAATCCTGATAAGAATAAAGGTGAAAGTATTAGTATTAATCCACATATTAATAAAAAACCATTAAAACCATTAAACTTTACATAAGGATTTTTTCTGCTATTAAAAAAAGCAATAATTTGTGTTACTAAAAGATATGCACCAAGTATAGATGAAAAGAATCCTTGTATTTGTTGAGGGAAAATAAAAAATAATAGTGCAACAACTATAAGAATAAATTCTCTGTTTTTATAAGGCTTTAGAGTTTCTTTAGACTCGTATCTTTTAAGTTCGTTTATAGTTTTTAGATTTAAGTATGCTAAAAACAAACAAACTGCTCCTAATCCAAATGATAATACTTTAATGC
>NZ_JAWDJM010000092.1:0-25064 GCF_032465715.1 Paraclostridium sp. MRS3W1
TTTGAAAAACTTCTAGTTTTAACTATTGTTCTTCCATTTTCACCTAAACCACAATCATATTTGATTCTTAAAGCGGACATTTGAGCATTTTCTGAAGTATTTGGAGCTAATCTTCCTTCTGGCATTTTCATTCCTCCTTTGAAAATTTAATTTAACTTAAGTGTAGTTTAGATGAACATTTAAGTCCTAAAAGATAGTTGAGAATTATTTAGAATTGAGATTATTGCTGAAAAAAGTTTTTATATTTAATGCTACGCATGAGCTTTTAGAATTAAAAAGGACTGTTATACGTTAAACCTACGGTTAATCAGCCCCAGTATGTACCAAGCTTACGCTTCGTAAAAAATAAGGCATACGAAGTGATGCTACATATTAACTCATATGACAGTGGATTTTTTGATTAGGATATGAGCTAATATGTAGCTTTATTTTTATGCTTACTATTTACTACGTTTCAGCTTGGGCCATACTTTCCCACCGCGCTCTCTGCTCCCCCACCACCTGTCCCTTTGCGTTTAGTAATGAGGGATATTTAAAATTTAAATATAGATTGGTTACTTTGATTTAAGTATATGTAGATATTTGAAGTAGGGAAAAACATCCTACATTAAATATATTTATTTATATATTAGGGTCAAATCTTTTAGGTCAAAATCTAAAAACACAGATTATAGCTGAAAAGCGCTATAACCTGTGTTTTTAGACTAAACCTATATAAATATAATTAAGGCTAGGAATATGAATAAAATAATAGAATATGTAATGGCAGTGTCTATAGTTATAAAAGATCCTTTTTTTGATTTAGATTTTATTTTTTTCAATAGATCAGCTCATTATATATTTAAATTATTATCTATGAATTAATAAATTAAACTTATATATATTGTTATCGGTATACGTGATTTTGATAGTTTGGGAGTTTGGCTATCGCCATCGGGCTTTTCGTTCCAATCTTTTGAGATAAAGCATTCAAAAGGATTTCCACTACAATCCCTAACTCAAAATCATCTTCCAATCGAGAGTCTTATGTTTTTTGATAGCTATTTCGTTTGAATTAAATTTTTATTGGAGTTCGAAAACATTGGCCTACGGCCATGCCCCTCTGACAAATCTAAAAAGCACTCATACACTCGTTCACAACATGCTACAACTTACATCATATTGCATATCATGTAGTTTTCGCATCTTGTCCACTCGTTTGTATTCGTACTTTTTTTAGATTGCCATTCACTGCCCCTTCGCCCAATGCCCTGTTCGTATAGTTTTTTAGTTACATACTTCCATTGTTATTTTCTTTGACCTTCACATTTTGGACTATCAAGTTATTTTGAAATTAAAATTTATTTATTGTATAGATACATTTAGAAGATTGGAATTGGGTTACGGTATGAAAGAGATTTTGTGGAATATAGCTTGGGATAAAAGAGTTGCTCCGCTATCCCAAGCTGGGGACTTTTAGGCTTCTAAAAAGATCATATATTTAAAATATTAATTTGAAATTTTTTATTTAAAATATATTTTTCAAAGATTGAGAGTTTACATCAGTTTTGTTTATTCAATCAACTTCAAATCCTATAATTAAATTATTACAGAAAAGATTAATTTAATTTGTATGTATAGAGGGGAATTTTATGAAGAAACTAGTTATTGATTTAGGTCATGGAGGAAGTGATCCAGGAGCAATTGGACAAGCTGGAACTTTTGAAGCAAATGTAGTTTTAGCTATAGGAAAAGAACTTAATGAGTTATTAAAAGGATTTGACTTAGATGTTAAATTTACAAGGTTATCAGATAAGTTTATTTCATTGATAGAAAGATCTAAAATAGCAAATGAATTTGGAGCAGATTATTTTTTATCTATTCATATTAACTCGGCTTCTGATAAAAGTGTTAGAGGAGTTGAAGTTTGGGAGTATTCAAAGGGAATTGAAAAATTAGATAACTTTTCAATTGGATTATGTGAAGATATTTCAAAGCTATTTAATATAAGAAATAGAGGAATTAAGCTAAGTAAGGAACTTTCAGTTTTAAAACATACTAAGATGTCAGCAGCTTTAGTTGAAGTTGATTTTATATCTAATATTGAAGGAGAAAAAGCTTTAAAAGATAGTAATAATATTAAAGCTATAGCTTTAGCTATTAGAAATAATTTAATAAAGTTATTTGAATTAGAAGCCAATACAAATTTGTATAAGGTTTGTATTGGAGCTTATAGAGATAAAAATAATGCTATAAATCAGGTTAAAATAGCCAAAGAAAAGGGATTTGTTGATGCTTATATAATTTGAAAATAAGTGTTCATGAAAACATCTGTTTTAGTATACACTTGTTCAACTCTAAGTTCTGCAATTATTAAGTTAATAATTGTTTCACTAAACAAGGGGGGATTTATGATAAAAGGATATGTAGATTTACATTTAGTCTAGGAGGAATCATGAAACTATCATATGATGAAGTTCAAAATAAGATAAATGATATATATGGTGTTGGAGAATGGAAAGTAGTTAGATACGTTGGATCTCATAACACTTTAATAATAAGACATAAGTGTGGGATTTTAAAGAGTATAAGTAGAGCAACAAATATTAATTTAGGAACAACAAAATGTATTTGTATGATAAATAAAAATGAAGTCGCAAAGAAAAATTATATTGAACAACGATTACATTTATTTGATGAAATTAATGAAATGATTTTAAAATTAACCAATGAAAAATTTGAATTAGAAGATATAAGCTCTACAAAAATAAAAGTTAATCATAAAAAATGCGATAAATCATTTTGGATTACTGAATCAGAATTTTTTAATAATATAAATTGCAAATATTGTGAAAAAGAAGAAGCACGGAGAAAATTATATGAAAAACGACAAGAGGAGTTAAGAAAAAAAGCAAATGAAAAAAATAATAGAGATGTAACATTTATAAATTGTATAAAAAAAGAATTCAAGAATAAACATGGAAAATTATATTGTCAAATATGTAATTTTAGCTTTGAAGATAGATATGGGGTAAACTATATAGAAGCACATCATATTATACCTTTTTCAAAATTGTGCAAAGAGGATATAAAGAACAAAAATAATATTATTTTTGTTTGTTCTAATTGTCACCAGATGATGCATAAAAGAAAGTTAAGTATAAAAGAGTTAAAAAAATTAATACAAAATAGACAATGCAAAAACTAAATATTATACATAGTAATGAAGATACAACAAAACTGTACATGAAATTAAATTTACATTTTCTTGTACAGTTTTGTTGTATCTATTTACCGTTGATTAAATCTTATTTAAAGGCCATTATTGTACTAGCATTGGATAGCGGAGCAACGGTTTTATCCAATGTGTGATACCACGAAAGTAGTTTGTTACCGTAACCAAGTTGATTTTACTATTAAGTATTTTTATAGGTAGAAACTTCAATTAACCAATTAGTTGATTATACAAAATGTGAAGGTCATATAAATTTCATTGGAATGATGTAACAAAGTGATTAGGTTAGGGCATTGGGCGACGGGGCAGTGAATGGCTATCCTAAAAAAGATACGAACACAGCGAGCAATAAGATATGGAACATACATGATATGAAATATGATGTATGTGGAGTATGTTATTAGCGAGTAGTGTGAGTGCTTTTTAGGATTTGGCAGAGGGGCACGACCGTTAGGTCATATGCGATTAAAAGAACTTAAAAATAATATAACATCAAATACTATATAAGTTACGATGGAATAATGGCTTTGAGTTAGCGATTGAATCGAAAATCCTTTTTAGTGTTCTTTGCTAAAAAGATTGTAGCGTAAAGCGCGGTGGCGATAGCCAAACTCCATAAGTATTAAGATTAAGTATAGTAGCAATAAGAGCTATAGATATATAAATGTATTTTAATATAAAATAAATAGTAACATAAAAATTATTAATATAAGTTTTGTATGGGATATGTATTGGAAGTGTATTAATAGTATAAGTAATAGTAGTGTTTTAGTCTGGCATCACAGTTTGAAGTGGTTTTTACTTCAATCTGTGAAGTCAGACTAGACCCATAAGTTTGACCCAAACATATAAATAAAAAGAGTTGAGGTAGGAGTGATTTTTCTCCTACTTCAACTCTTTTCTTATTTATTAAATTAAAAGTTTACATCAAAAAAATATAGTTAATCTTAAATGAAGATATATTTTTAAAACGTAATATATATGGCTCTTAAAGTTCAAAAATGATAATATATATACAAAAGTAATACAAAAACAATACATCCATAATAGGAGGTAATTAATGAATAAAGAAGAGTTTAATAGTTTAAATTTTGAAGATAAAATTTCTTATATAAATAATAAGCTAATTGAGGGGCAGACTGTTACTAAAATTAGAGAAAGCATAGGTATAGGAGAGAAGACTCTTCAAAGAGAAATAAAGTCAAATGGCTATAAGTATGATAATAAATTAAAGCAATATACAGCCAATACAACGTCCAATACAGAATCCAATACAAAGATAAATGATATAGTTGTATTGGATAAGAATACAAATCCAATACTAAAAGAATCTCAGAAAAAAGCAATTAATTTTTTAGAAGAAAATATAGAAGTATTTGAGATATTAGTTGAGAAATTTAAAGCCAATACAACATCCAATACAAACTCCAATACAGAGAAAAATCAGCTAATTATAGACCTAATAGATGATAAACATCTGAAGCCACAAGCTAAGGCATTTAGAGTTAATATGTTTGTTTATAAGGAGTGGCAAGAGTTTTGTGAGAAGCAAAGATATAGTAAGCAAGATTTATTATCTATGGCTATGAAGGAATATATGGAAAAATATAAATAAATAGATTTAATAACTTAATGATATAATTAAATTAAAGGCGGTGAACTAATGAAAAAGCCAAATTATGAAGATTTTATAATGAAAAGAGCAATGGATATATTTGCAGAAGAAGGTCTTAAGTTCTTTGGAATAGATAAGAAAGTAAAGGACAGTGGGCCAACAGAATTGGTTGTTTTAGATAGTAAGAATATGTATATGGATTATACTTTTTTAATGGAAGATGATAGCTATATACACTTTGAGTTCCAGACAACTAATAAAGGTGTAGAGGATCTAATGAGATTTAGAACTTATGAAGCACTACTTAACCATCAAACAAAAAAAGAGGTTACTACATATGTTGTTTACTCAGGTGATATCAAAAATCCAATTAGTGAATATAATTGTGGTATAAACACTTATAAGGTAAATGCTATATCTATGGTCAATGAAGATGGAGATAAAGTATTTGATGAAATAATAGATAAGATATCTAAAGGGAATGATATAGATAAACAAGATATAATAAAGCTTACATTTACACCAGTTATGGGTGGAAAAATGAATAAAAGCGAAAAGATATTAAAGGCCATAAAGTTAAGTAAAGAAATAACTAGTCAATATAAAAGAGATATGGAATCTATTTTATATGCTTTTGCTAATAAATTTTTAAGTGGTAAGGATTTAGAAAAAGTAAAGGAGGAGCTTAGAGTGACTGAATTAGGAAAGAGTTTAATCGATGAAGGTAAGGATGAAGGTAAGAAAGAAAAAGCTATAGAGATAGCAAAGAAGGCTATATTAAAAGGAATGGATAATGAAACTATAAAAGAGCTTACAGACTTAACAATAGAAGAGATTGAAACAATAAGACATGTTATATAGTTAAGAGGTTTATTATTAAAAATAATAGAATTTTAATTAGTTTGAAAAGCTTTGATAAATAAATTAAAATAGTTTATAGAAAAATTAAAAAACAGAGAAGATAATTTAAATTAAAAGCATTGAAATTACTTAGATTTACATAAATATATATAATAAAAAAGTCAAGTTTGAGCCGACAAACTTGACCTTTTTTAGGTTAAAATTTCATTATCAATTTGTTATAGAATCTAAAAATTAAATGAAAATACATTAATAAACTACAACTTGGAGGGCTGACATGAAGAAAAAAGCAGTTGGATATTGTAGGATATCTACTTTAATGCAGGTAGATAATACTTCACTTAAGGACCAAGAAGAAAAAATTAGGATGTATGCTAAACTTCACGATATTGTGATAGATAAAATGTTTATAGATAAAGCAGTGTCAGGTAAATCTACAGATAGACCAGAGTATGATAAGATGATGGAATATGTTAAAGAAAATGATATAGATATGATTATAGTTTATAAAAATGATAGGATACATAGAAGTTTATATAATTTATTAGCTATGATTTATGATCTGCAAAAGTATGAAGTAGCATTAGTAAGTGTTACAGAGATGTTTGATACTTCAACACCACAAGGAATGTTGTTTTTACAGATGCTAGGGAGTTTTGCAGAATTTGAAAGAGCAGTTATCAATGAAAGAACTAGAAATGGAAGAATAGCAAGATTAAATGAAAATAAGTGGGTTGGTGGTAAGCCATCACTTGGATATAAAGTAAATAAACAGGGTCAGTTTGAAATTGATGAAGAAGAAGCTAAAATAGCTAAGGTCCAAGGGGCTTTCATTAGCTAAGATAGGCGCTAAGTATGGATTTTCTAAGCAGAAAGTAGATTATATTCTAAAAAATAAGAACTATATAGGGATATTCAACTACGAAGGAAAGAAAGAAAAAAATGATATAACAATTGAAATAGAGGCAATAGTATCAAAGTATATGTGGAATAAAGTAAATAATTATAAATGATTGATTAACTTATTTTTTAGTTTATTAATTAAAGAGTAAATTATATAGGTATTATTATCTTTAGACACTGAAATCGTATAGCGTATGATTGTTTTGTTACAAAATGAGAGTTTGGGGCAAATTTTAAATTATAATATAAATAGCTTTACAAGCAATTGAGTTTTTGTTATTATTATTGAAGCAATAAATAGAAAAGGAGTGATATTCATGAAAAATTTATATATGATAATCAATAAATTAAATAAAACACATATTACTCCAACAAAAACGTATTAATATAAGCAACAATATATTTATGTCAAATATATGCCCTGGAGTATTAATTTATAATATTTCAGGGTATTTTTATATTTACCTAATAATAAGGAGGTATCATTATGAACGCGAAACAAGCGGTTATTATATTTGGAATATAGCGCACAGAAGTGTGGCTATTAAAAAAATAAAGTCATAACTTCTGTGCTATTTAGATTAATTAAAATAGCAAATATAAGGAGATTATGAACATGAAAAAAGAATTAATTAAAGAAGAAAATAAGAATTGGCAAAAAATATTTTATACAATATCACTAGGGCAGGCATTTTCTATATTAGGAAGTAGTATAGTTCAATTTGCAATAGTATGGTACTTAACAGTGAGTACAAATTCAGCAATAGTATTGACATTTGCATCTATGGTGAGCTTTTTACCACAGGCTATTCTAGGTCCATTTATAGGAACTATAGTAGATAAATCGAAGAGAAAAAATATAATGATTTATGCAGATTTATCTATATCGCTAGCAACATTAGTTTTATTATTTTTATTTATAAACCAAAAAGAATCATTAGGGATGATATATTTTGTACTTGCAATTAGATCGATAGGAACTAGTTTCCATATGCCTGCAATGCAATCATCAATACCTATGATTGTACCTCAAGATAAATTAAGCTTAGCGGCAAGTATAACTCAATTTATACAATCTATATCAAATATAGCAGCACCAGCTCTTGGGGCATTAATTTTTGCGAAATACTCGATAGAATATATTTTAATGATAGATATTGTTGGAGCTATAATAGCAGTTGCAACATTGTTATTTGTTAAAATACCTAATCCGCCAAAAAGTCAGGATGATGCTAATAGTGAAGGTATGATTCAAGAAATGGTATATGGATTTAATGAACTGAGAAAAAATAAAGGTATATTTATTCTTACAGTTATATTATCTATAAATACGATTATATTTATGCCGATTGCATCATTGTTCCCTCTTATGGTTAGTAATCATTTTAATGGAGGCGCTTATGAGGCAGGATTTGTAGAAATTACATTTGCAATAGGATTACTTGTAGGGTCTGTACTATTAGGTATTATTGGTGAAAAATATAAGAAGAGCAACATAATTAGTTTAGCAATTGTGATATTTGGAGTAGCATTAACTGTATCAGGTATGCTTCCGACTAATTATTTAGTAGTTTTTGCATTAATGTCAATGATTATGGGATTAGCAGGACCACTAATTGGCGGAGCGAACTATGTTTTACTTCAAAGTAAAATAGAACCGAGTGTATTGGGTAGAGTTATTTCAATTAGCAGTAGTATGATGCTTTTAGCAACACCAATAGGGCTTTTGGTAGCAGGGCCAGTAACTCAGGTAATTGGTATTGATAAGTGGTTTTTAATATCAGGAGTTCTAACAATGACAATTGGATTTGTATGCAAATTCAATAGAGATGTTAGTAAGATTGAAAAATAGTATTAGCTAAAATAGATATAAATTAGGAGGTAACACATGATGGTTATATGTAGAGGTATATTTTTCTTAAGATTAAGAGGATAAGGCACGGATTGTGACTATTATCTTAACTTAATCAAAAGTCATAATTCCGTGATACTTAAATATTGAAATTTAAATATAAGGATTATAGGAGATTATGAACATGAGAAAAAAAGGAATACTTATAGGTATTAATATAAATAATAAAATTAATTTTGATGAGTCTATGATAGAGCTTAAAAATTTATGCCAAGCTTGTGAAATAGATGAAATTGCTCAGATTAAACAGAATGCGAAAAAAGTAAATTCGAAATTCTATATGGGAAGCGGAAAAATTAAAGAATTACGAGATTTAATAATAGATAAAGATGTTGATATAGTAGTATTTAATAATGAACTATCAGCATCACAAATAAAAAATATTGAAGATGAAATAGAGTGTAGTGTCATAGACAGAACAGCTCTAATACTAGATATATTTGCAAATAGAGCAAAAACTAGAGAAGCTAAGCTACAGGTAGAAATAGCAAGACTTCAATATGAGCTACCAAGGATAATTGATGACAATGAAGATTTAGGTCGTCAAGGTGGTGGAGCAGGACTTAAAAATAGAGGTTCGGGAGAAACAAAACTAGAATTAGAGCTTAGAAGAATAAAGGATAGAATAGTAAATCTAAATAAGGAATTAGAGACTGTAATGTCTCAAAGAGAGATTCAAAAAAGTAAAAGAAAAAAATCAAGCATACCAAATGTAGCGCTAGTAGGATATACGAATGCAGGAAAATCATCAGTTATGAATGTATTTGTAGAAAAATTCATAAATAATGAAGATAAAAAAGTATTTGAGAAAAATATGCTATTTGCGACATTAGAAACTTATGTAAGGAATATAAAATTACCAGACAATAGATCGTTCTTATTATCAGATACGGTAGGATTTGTAGGTGATTTACCACATAATTTAGTTAAAGCTTTTAGATCAACTCTAGAAGAAGTGTGTGATGCTGATTTATTACTTCATATTGTAGATATTTCTAATCCTAATTATGAAAATCATATTAAGGTTACTAATGAAACATTACGCCAAATTGGAGCAGAAAATATTCCTTCAATTTATGTATTCAATAAAAGTGATTTAATTGAATTAGATGAATTAAGTGATGATAGAATTTTAATTTCAGCTAAAAACAATATAGGTATAGATGAATTAGTAGAATCTATATGTAAGCAAATATTTGCAGATTATATAAATTTAAAAATAGAGGTTCCTTATATAGAGGCAAAGATGATATCTTATATAATGGAAAATGAAGCTATTATAAATTTTGAATATACAGAGAATGGTGTTATGTTCCATATTGAATGTAGTAAAGTTGAATATGTCAAATATAAAGAATTTATAATTTAGTATAGAAAAATGTAATAATAAAATGATATGTTATCATTTATTTGGAGGTATAACAAAATGATTATAAACTTTATGAGAATTAGATAGTACCGCAAGTTTTGTTGCGGTAAATCCGTATTACAAAGCTTGCTATTGCAGTCTAATTTGTAATATAGGAGAAAACTAAAATGAGTAAAAAAAGAACTTTTGTATCGATTGATGATATTATTAATGAGCCTTATGGCTATACGTATAAAGAAATTTCTGAGTGTATGGGTGAAAGCGAAGCAAAAAGAATGTTTTTTTCTTTATATAAAGAAAAAAACAAAAACCAACATCAGACAATTAAAATCCATAGTGTTAACAAGGATGGTACTGGAACACAAAAATATGTATTTAAATTAAGCGATAATAACTATATTGAAACTGTTAGTATTAAGCGAAGAAATGGAACTACAGCCTGTGTAAGCACTATGGTAGGATGTCCTGTAGGATGTATATTTTGCGAATCTGGGAGTAATGGTTTCATCCGAAATCTTACCCCTTCTGAGATTGTTCAACAAGTAGTTTTATTACCCAAGGATGTAAATAGAATTGTATTTATGGGAATGGGAGAACCTCTATTCAATTATGATTCGTTAATAAAGTCTATTCATATTCTACGTGATAGGAATGGTCTTGATTTTTCAACATCAGGGATAACAATATCTACAGTAGGGCCGTTGAATCAACTTAAGAAACTTCGTGAAGAACACATTAAAATTCAGTTGACTCTTTCGTTGCATGCAACAACTCAAAAGGTCAGAAATATGATAATTCCTAATATGGCGAAGAGTGATGTAAACTCTACTGTTGAGTCTATGCTATCATATTCCGAGCGACACAATAGGAAAATAACTATAGCATATCTTCTGATTCCTGGTGTAAATGATAAAGTTTCTGATGTCGATAAGCTTATAAAATGGTTTTATGGCAAGAATGTTATGATTAACCTTTTGCAGTATAACCCTACTAATTGCGGAAAATTTAAAAGACCAAACAAGCAGATGTTGTCCGATTTTAAGATGAAACTGGAAAAGGGCGGGCTTTATGTTAAAATTAGAGAGTCTAAAGGAACTAATATTAATGCAGCATGTGGACAATTAGTTAGTGAATATAATAAGAAAAAAAATCCAGATAGCAAGAAAAATGCTAATACGTGCAAATAGATAATTAATTGATGTGTATAAAAAAAGCTGTTGCAACTTCTAGATAATTTAATACTAAAATTTGCATCCAAAAAAGCAGCACCCATTATAATAATGAGGTGCTGTTTTTTAATATAATGATATCTCTCAACGTTCAGACTAAAATAGGTCAATCAATTGCTAAATCTTATATTTATTGACTATAGTCAAGTTTATTAATAATTATGTACTTGAATACAGTTATAAATATCAATATTCAAGAAATCATAGTAAAATCAATGGATTGAACAAACTTTGGTGCTAAATTTCAGAAAAAACGTAGATTGGTCTATTGATATAGAGCCAATAATATCTAAGTATATGTGGAGTAAGATTAATAATAAAAAAGTAGGTGTATCGAAAAGTGTTCTCTTAGTATTGGGGTACTTTAGTACTGTTTCGATTTTAGTTAAAGAAAGGATGTTTTTTAGGAGGTTCTCATGGATGATAAAAAGCTTTGGTTAAAGATTAGTGGTAGTATCAATTACTACTTACAGTATTATAGTAAAAGAATGACTAATGAAGAATTATTAAAAGACTATTTAGAGTATGCATTACCTGATATGGATGGAGATGGAGTTCATACTTATTTGGACAAGCAGACTTTAGAAAGAATTGTTGTAGATGAAAAAATGATGGATAAAGCTAAAACTGCTTTTATGGGGCGACTTGAAAAAAGAAGAGCCAAGGAATTACCAGTAAAAGAAGAAAAGAAAGTATTAGCTCAAGTTATTGATTTTTCAAAATATAAAAAATTAAAAGGATGATATTACTCTAGAAATAGAGGCAATAGTATGCGTTCTTCGTTTTGGTATAAGTCTTATGTGATAGTTCAATCGCTGATTTTCACACGTATCTCTTCACCTATATGAAAATAGCTAAACCGTTGCAATCATCGGGAAAAATAGACTTAATGTGTGAAATATAAATTTTATCCATGGCACCACCTTTAGCAGAAATATAAGTATTGAAAAAGAATTAAAATTTATATATAATGTAATTATACTAAATATAAATATGAAAAATATGAACTTAAAGGAGTTGTAAATATGCGCAAAGAGGTAGTTTTTAACTAAACTAACTGAATAATGATTGTTTTTAAAGGATATGAAAAAATCTTGAATAACTCAAGGTTTATTTGTGTGCTCTAAAAATAATTAGTATTATAATGAGCGTATTACATCTCTATTTGTAGGATAGAAAAACTATGTTCTAAACATAGTATTTTTTATGTCTATTTTTACTATATCTATAGATATGGTATAAGATTTTAATTTATACGGCTTAATCATAAGCTATATAAATTAAAGTTCTATATTTCATGTTTATATTTAGGTTATATAATTATGAGGCTGTAAGTGAACTATGTTCATTTACAGCTTTTTTTGCGTATAAAGAAACGAAGTCGTCTGAGCAACGTGTTGACGAAGCGAATTTTTTAATTTAAGGAGAATATCTTGATGATTTATATATTAAAATATGAAAATTATAAAAAACAAACAAAGTTTTTAAGAAATACTAGGATAGTGATGATTAATGGACATATAGATAAAAAGACAGCTGCTAGAGTTGGAGGTGATGAATATGAAGAAAATAATTAATATAGGAATCATAGCACACGTAGATGCAGGAAAAACAACTATAACAGAAAATTTATTATATCATAGTGGAGCTATAAAATCAGTTGGAAGAGTTGATTTAGGCAATACACAGACTGATTCTATGGAGCTTGAGCGTAAGAGAGGAATTACTATTAAATCGTCAACAATATCTTTTAATTGGAATAATGTTAAGGTGAATATTGTTGATACTCCAGGACATGTGGATTTTATTTCAGAAGTTGAACGTTCATTAAGTGTATTAGATGGAGCAATACTAGTTATATCAGGGGTAGAGGGGATTCAGTCACAAACAAGAATATTATTTAACACATTAAAGGAGCTAAACATTCCAACCATAATTTTTGTAAATAAACTAGATAGAATTGGAGCAAATTTCAATAAGGTGTTTGAAGAAATAAAGAAGAGTATGTCCAATAAAGTAGTTAGAGTACAAGAAGTATATGATGCGGGAAGCAAAGCTGTTCATATAAAAGATTTATTTGATACAGATATGATAAATGACGATGCTATTAATGTTTTATCAGACTTAGACGAAGTATTTTTAGAAAATTATATCGGAGGAATAGAACCAGATAAAGAAGAAATACAAGAAAAGCTTTCATTGTATGCAAGAAAAGGAAGCTTATATCCAGTGTTTTGTGGTGCTGCAGCAATTGGACTTGGAATTGAATATTTATTAGATGGAATTTGTAGTTATTTACCATTTGCAGGTAATGATGGTGAAAGTGATTTATCTGGTGTAGTGTTTAAAATAGAAAGAACAAGTAAAAATGAGAAGAAGGTTTATGTAAGATTATTTGGAGGGAAAATATCTGTAAGAGATAAAATTCAAGTATCTAATAAGGATATAGCAGAAAAAGTAAAGAAGATTAATAAGTTAGAAAATGGAGTGATTATTGAATCACAGAGTATAGAAGCAGGTGATATAGGTATCTTAAATGGACTTACAAGTTTTCAAGTGGGAGATGTTATTGGAATTTCAAATGATAAAATTAAAAATATATCCATAGCTAAACCCGCATTAAAAACAACAATTTCTGCAATTGATAAAGAAGAAAATACAGAGTTATTTAAAGTATTGACATTACTTGTAGAGGAAGATCCATTACTAGAGTTAGAGATGAATGACGAGGATAAAGAAATATATGTTAACTTATTTGGTGAAGTTCAAATGGAAATACTAAGTTCTATGATAGATGATTTATATGGAATAAAAGTAGAGTTTTCGAATATTCAGACTATCTATAAGGAAACACCTAAAGGCATGGGAACAGCAATAATGCACATGCAGGAAGGCCTAAATCCATTTTGGGCGACTGTAGGCCTAGAAATAGAGCCAGCACGCAGAGGTGAAGGTCTTATGTATATTTCTAATGTTTCAGTAGGATCATTGCCAAAATCTTTTCAAAATGCAATTGAAGAAGCTGTTATTAAGACAAGTAAGCAAGGCTTATTTGGATGGGAGGTTACAGATGTAAAAGTCACTCTTAGCTGTGGTGAATTTTTTAGTCCAGCTAGCACTCCAGCAGATTTTAGAAATGTAACACCAATGGTATTTATGGAAGCATTGTATAAAGCACAAACTGCTTTACTGGAGCCATTAAATGAGTTTGAGTTAAGAATTCCTCAAAATGTTTTAAGCAAGGCGATTTGGGATTTAGAAACTATGAGAGCAACTTTTGATAATCCGATTATTATAGATGATGAATTCTCAATAAAAGGATTAATTCCAGTAGAAAACTCGAAAGAATATAAAATGAAGATAGCTTCATACACAGAAGGTAGGGGAATGTTTATGACAAAATTTTATGGATATAAGGAAGCTTCATCTGAACTTGTTAAATCACGTAAAAAAACAACTTATAATCCATTAAACAAAAAAGAGTATTTGCTTCATAAATTAAACGCAATTAGAAATTAAATTTAAATAGATAAAAAATTAAAAACTAGGTTATAAAAATCAGCAAACAATTAACTAAACACAGTAATTAAAGTAGTTCCAAAGACTTTTGCTAATGGAATAGATGGTGTAGGGTTACACCAAATTAGAGTTAATGTTATTTTAAATAACATTGTGTGCTAATAAAGACGTTTTATTAAATTTTTTAATTATATAAATAAATTTATACTAATATTATAACCTTATACCATTGAACTATATTAAATAGATTCCGTACTAGATAGGGATACAAATAACTAATATATTAAAAAGGGGCTGTCTCAACAAAAAACGAACTCTATATGACTAGAGTTCATTTTTTTATATACCATTTGATGAGGATACTGATTTATTATATTCAAGGCCGTCATCATATGATATAAATCTCAAATCACATCCACGCTTTGAATTAAAACGAACAGTCGAAGATTATTACATAGTATCTAAATTTATATTACGGGGGACACCGAGATACGTGTAAAAACCGGCAACAAGTTCTTTGAAACCATTGCAATTACTTATGTTTCATTTCAAAAAGTACACCTTTTGAAATGTCTATTTGATTATACTTTTTGCATTTCAAAATATCAACTTTTTATTATTTGAAATATTTCAGATAAGTAGTATACTTATTGAAGTGAAAATGACGGCAAAGGAGAAATCATAAATGAGAAAGTTTTTTTATGCAAGAGTAAGTAGTAAGGATCAGACTTTAGAAAGACAAATTGTAGAGGCTAAAAAATTAGATATTGAAGAAGAATATGTATTTTTAGAAGTTGCTAGTGGAAAGGACTTCAAAAGGCCAGAATATCAACTTCTAAAGAGGATGCTTAGAGAAGACGATATTTTATACATAAAATCATTAGATAGACTTGGTAGAAATAAGCAAATGATTTTAGATGAATGGAATGAACTTGTAAAAATAAAGAAAGTAGATATAGTAATTTTAGATATGCCATTACTTGATACAACTAAGTATAAAGATATGAATGGATTAGAGAATTTAATCTCAGATATAATCCTACAATTACTAAGCTATATGGCTGAAGATGAGAGAACTAGGATAAAAGAACGTCAAAAAGAGGGTATAAAAGCTGCGCTTGATAAAGGTATTAAGTTTGGTAGACGAAAAATAGAACCAGGGGATAATTTTGAAGAAGTTTATAAGAAGTGGAAAAATAATGAAGTAACAGCCGTTAAGGCTATGAAATTGCTTGATTTGAAGAGTAATACATTTTATAGAAGAGTTAAGGAATACGAATCTAAAAAATAAGTAAAAAAATCAGTCATATCAATGTGTCTACAGAAGATGTGGCCGGTTTTTACACGTATCTCGGTCTCCCCCGTATATAGAATTATTACTGCCATTAATTAAACCATTTAAAAATCCTGAAAAAAACTATATAAATATATATATTACAATAATGAGTTATATTTATTCGGTACTTATAACTACAAAAATAAAAAATCCAATTTTATATAAAAAAATAATTGATGCAGATTATAATTTAGATGAGATTATAACACATTTTGATTTACTTGACTTTAGCTCTTTTAATGAGTATGTATGTGGATGGCATAAAAAGCCACTCCAAGAAGTCATTGACCCTGTTTTTAAAATGTATTTAGATTTAAATTTAAGTAAACTAGAAAATATATCTGATTTTTATTCTAATGATTTTATTGTAGGATTAAAAAATAATGATGGAAATTTTATATCTGATTCTAGATTTGATTTATCACTACTTTTTAGAAACAAAGAGTTAAATATAAATGATAAACTAGAATTTATTGACGGATTTTAAAAATAAAAAATCTATTTCTACAATTATATAAATTTTTATAAAAAATGGTATAACAAATTATAATATAAATATCAAATAAATTTATTGAAGAAAATTAAAAATATATATATAATGTAATTATACTAAAATATAAACATGAAAAATATAAATATAAAGGAGATGTAAATATGCGCAAAGAGGTAGTTTTTAACTAAACTAACTGAATAAGGATTATTTTAAAAAGTACATGAAAAATCTTGAAAAACTCGAAAAAAATTTGAATTATTCGAGGTTTATTTGTGGTAGAATCAATTGTTAAAAATATTGATGTTACCATGTTTATTTGTGTACTCTAAAAGTAATCAGTATTATAATGAGCATGTTACACCTCTATTTGCAAAATAGTAAAGCCGTGTTCTAAACACGGCTTTTTTATGTCTATTTTTGCTACATTTATAGATATAGTATAAGATTTTAATTTAAATAGCTTAATCATAAGTTATATAAATTAAGGTTCTATATTTCATGTTTATATTTAGATTATATAATTATGAGGCTGTAAGTGAACTATGTTCATTTACAGCTTTTTTTGTTTAAGGAGATTATTTTGATGATTTATATATTTAAATATGAAGATTATAAAAAACAAACAAATTTTTTAAGAAATATTAGGATGGTGATGATTAATGGTTAATAAACTTTCAGCATATAAAACTTATTTATTATTTTCAGCTATTACAGCAATGTGTTTTTCATTAGTGGCTACAGTTATGATAGTATATCACATTGAAACGGTTCATTTAAATCCACTTCAGATTATACTTGTTGGAACTACTTTAGAATTAGCATGCTTTATATTTGAAATTCCTACAGGTATAGTTGCAGATGTGTACAGTCGTAAACTATCTACTGTTATTGGTGTAGTTTTAACAGGAGTGGGATTTATCTTAGAAGGTTCTATTTCTAGTTTCATTTTCGTACTTATAGCACAGGTTGTATGGGGATTAGGTTCTACTTTTATCAGTGGATCTGTTGAAGCTTGGATTGCAGAAGAAGAGAAAGTTAAAGAATTGGATGAAATTTTTATAAAGGGAGCACAAGCAGGACAGATAGGATCGGTTATTGGAATAGTACTAAGCACTGTAATAGCTAATTTATCTGTAAGACTACCTATTATAGTTAGCGGAGTTTTATTTATAATTCTTGCATTATTTTTATGGTTATATATGCCAGAAAATAATTTTAAATCATCTGCGCCAGAGGATTTAAATACATTCAAAAAGATGGGATATACCTTTGAATCTGGTCTTAAATTTATAAAAAGTAAACCTATAATTATAATTTTACTTTCAGTAACTTTATTTTATGGATTATCCAGCGAAGGTTATGATAGACTTTCTAACGTGCATTTTTTACAAGATACTACACTTCCTAAACTTGGAAACCTTAAATCAGTGACTTGGTTCGGAATTTTTGGAATTGCAGGAATGATTTTGAGTGCTATAGTAATGCATTTTATGGCAAAGAAGCTTAAGGATGATGATAAGAATCAAAATGGAAAGCTGTTATTATGTATAAATATATTTTATATATCATTTATGTTCATATTTGCTATTACAAAAAGCTTCAACTTAATGCTAATAACTTATCTAGCGACAAGTACCTTTAGAACTATAAATGAACCGATATTTAGTGCATGGCTTAATGGACATATAGATGATAATGCCAGAGCTACGGTGCTTTCTATAAATGGACAAATAAATGCCTTAGGTCAAATTTTAGGTGGACCAATTATAGGAATCATAGCTACAAAAATTTCAGTAAGTATTGGTATAGCATGTACTTCGCTATTAGTAACACCGGTATTAGTGTTATATATTGTTTCTATGATAATGGATAAAAAGGCGGCTAATAGAGTTGGGTGTGATGATTATGAAGAAAAAAATTAATATAGGAATTGTAGCACACGTTGATGCAGAAAAAACAACTATAACAGAAAACTTATTATATCATAGTGGAGTTATAATCCATTGAATAAAAAAGAGTATTTGCTTCATAAATTAAACGCAATTAGAGGTTAAATTTAAATAGAAATATTTTATAACTATGATAAAGCTAGATGAGGTAAAAATACTTTATCTAGCTTATTTTGTAAGTATGTTTTCTAATATTTCACTTTTGTTTAACATAAAAAGCGTGTACCTTACTTCGGATAATCCAATTTAATTATCGCACTTTTTGGAAGAATACACACTTTATTTTATACATCCTTATTATACTATTTTACTTTTAATTATTTAATAATATATTTATACTCTTCTTTTTATAGTTCTAAGTTATCTCTCTTTATTAATTTTATACCTATCTACTTTTTCTCTTATGTGATCTTACATATACGCTTTTACCACTTTTTATTCTTCTGTAGTGTCCTTTTACATTATTTCCAAAGTATGATGTTGTATTATTATAATCAAATCCAGAATAGTTATTATTGCAACCAGATGATTTATTTCCATTAGATATTTTTAACATATTATAGATGCAACAAATTAAAATACAAAATATTAAACCTCTAACTATATCCATTTTAACCTCCTATGTTTCAGTATATTAATAAAATACTTTTACATTAAGGTAATTATTCAATATTTTTAATGAAGTTAGTTTTATATATATTGAGAGAAACCGAGATACATGCAAAATCATCAACTTAGCTCTGTATAAGATTGGTAACTATGTATAAATTTCTATAGACTTTAAAATCATTTCTATTTGTTCTGTTTTTTCAATTGAACCTTTTATTATCATATATTTTATAATTTATCTTTTGATTTTTAAATCCATATTTATATACTATTTCTATCTTTGCAGCGATACTATTATCAATAAATTCAGAAATTAAATCTACAAAATCATAAGTATTGTTTCCTAACTCTCTAAATAAATTATCTGATGGTTCTATTTTAATTACTGTATTCATTCTCGCATTTCCATTTCATGTCTCTTTGTAAAATTTTATAATATTAATAACATCTACTTAACTATAGGCCAACTTGTGTTTTTTCCGAAATTTTGCATCACAAGTACTTTAATTCCAATATATTCATAAATTAAAAATTACGGTTAATTTAAAACGATATAAAGGAAAATTATATTTATAACAAGAAATCTAATCTTATATAAACAAGAAAGGATATACTAAAATGAATACACAGAAAGAAATAATTGTAAGAAAAGCTACAAAAGAAGATGCTAAAAAAATGATTGATTACCTGAATACGATTGGTGGCGAAACAGACTTTCTTACCTTTGGAAAAGGTGATGTAAAAGATACTGAAGAAGAAAGAGCTAATAGAATAGAAGCGACTAATAGTAGTTCTAACTGTGTTCTTATGGTTGCTACTATAGATAATGAATTAGTTGGTTTAGGCTCTATTTTTTCTAGTAATTCTCCAAGAATGAAGCATATAGGAGATTTAGGTATGTCTGTAAAAAAAGATTACTGGGGTATGGGCGTTGGAAGTTCTATTATAGAAAATTTAATTACGTGGAGTAAAAATAATGGAATAACTAGAAAGATAAATTTATTAGTAAGAGAAGACAATACAAGAGCTCTAAAGTTATACGAAAAACATGGATTTGTAAGAGAGGGTTTGCTTAGCAGAGATTTTTATATTAATGATAAATTTTATAGTTCTATTCAAATGGGACTTGAAATTTAGAAAAATGCCAATGTGTATATCTAGAAAATAGTATACTCATTGGCATTACTAGTATATAGGCACTTGTGACGCATTTTTTCATGAAAAACACAAGTTGGCCTACTTTAAATACTAAAATATATAAGAAACAAGAAAAAATGTTGCCTAAAACGACCTCTTAGTATTGGGGGACTTTAGTCCTGTACTACTTTTTTGTATTTTATGTACTAAATATGCAATATATGTTACAATTTACCTATAATAATCGGATAATAAAAAAAGTCAGGACCCGTCGCCAAACAAGTTCCTAACTTTTAAACAAGAACCCTAAAAAGATAAGAGAATCTTAATAGAGAGTTTTTATATATTTATTATAAAACTAATTACATGTTTTTTATACATGAAGTTTTATTTTATATAGTCATTTTAACACATGGCTACATAAGTGACAATATATATAAATAACTTCTCTTGTCTTTTGGGTGTATTATCAGAGGAATGAGGGGAGTTTTTTTAGTGCAAGCAATAAAATTAAATATAAATGATGAAATTAATATAGATAAATCAAAGGAACATTTAGAAAAATTACATGGTAATAGCAATGGATATATGACTGTTGCTAGTAAAAATCCAAATTATAGTCAATGGCATTATAAGAAAGTTGAGCTTTTAGAGAAAACAGAAGAGATAGTAAATGGAATAAATGATTATATATCTCAAAATACTTTCTATAAGCCACAAAGAAGAATTGAGAATATAAAAGAGCTTAGAGCAGTTTATATTGATATAGATTGTTATAATTCAAAATATACCAAAGATGCAGTTCAATATTTTTTAGAACATGATTTATATGGATGTAAAATACCGAGGCCTAACTATTTAATAGATAGTGGAAGAGGTCTTTATTACATAGTTTTAATTAAACCAGTTCCAAGTATGGCACTACCTTTATGGTACGCAGTTCAAAGATATTTATTTAATACTTTAAAAGAGTTTGGAGCAGATGCAAATGCACTTGATCCAACTAGGGTTTTAAGAATTGTTGGGACTATGAATTCAAAAAGTGGAACATCTGTAAAAGTTTTAGATGAATATGACTATGAATACTCATTAAGAGAAATACAGGAAGAATATCTTCCAGAAATCAGCCCTAAGAAAAAGAAATCAAAGGGTAGACCTAAAAAGATGGTAAGTCTTTTTACAGAGTATAGCCTTTATTATTCTAGATTAATGGATATATCAAAGATTTGTGAGCTTAGAAATTATGATGTAGAAGGTCATAGAGAAGTTATTTTATTTTTATATAGGTATTACTCTGCATGCTTTACAGAGGATACAGAAGAAGCACTTAGACGAGCATTAGAATTAAATTCTATGTTCATAAAACCACTACCTGAAAATGAGGTTATTAGAGATACTAAATCAGCTACAAAAGCATATGAAAATAGATTATATAAATATACAAATACAAAGTTAATTCAAATATTAGATATAACTTTAGATGAGCAGCAATATTTAAAAACTATTATATCAGGTAAAGAAAAGTATAGAAGAAGTGCAGATGAACAAAAAGAAAAGAAAAAAGCTAAAAGAAGAAATGAAAATGGATTAACTAAAAGGGAACAGGCAAAGAAAGATTTAATAGAAGCAATATCAGGATTAAAATCTCAAGGGTTAAAGCAAAGAGAAGTTGTAGAGCAATTAAACATAGGAATTGCAACAGTAAAAAGATATTGGAATACATAGAAATGTATATTTGTAAAAAGGTATCACGAAACGTCCTCTTAGTATTGGGGGACTTTAGTCCTGTATCGCTTTTACACGAAAAAAAGTGTTTAGGAAAGAGGTATTTACATGGATTCTAAAAAGTTATGGTTAAAAATAAGTGGGAGTATTACTTATTACTTTAAATACTATAATACTAAATTAAGTAATGAAGAATTATGGTTGGATTATGTAGAGTATGCATTACCAGATATGGAAGGTGATGGAGTTCATACTTATCTAGATAAACAAACATTAGAAAGAGTTATTGTAGATGATGAAATGATGGACAAGGCTAAGGTTGCATTTATGGAGAGGTTAGAAAAAAGAAGAGTTAATGAAGTAAATGTAAAGAAAGAAAAGAAAGTTCTAGCTGATGTTATTGATATTTCAAAATATAGAAAATAATAGAGAGTTTTTAAGATTTTTAGTAGGTAAAAAAATATATTTGTAGAATATCCATATAAATAAGTTTTTTTATAGGAGGATGTTATGGATTTGAAAATAAGTGATTTACCTCCACAATTTGAAAATATAGCTATGAGGGTTGGAATAGATATAACTAAGATGCTATTTGAAGAATTTGGAGGGACATCTGTGTACTTTCCTACTGAAAAGATGATATATAAAGAAGCTCGTGATAGAGAGATTTTAGAAAAGTTCAATGGATTTAATGTAAAGGAATTGGCGAGTATTTATAATATGTCTGAGAGTTACGTGAGAGCTATTATTCGCAAAAATAAATAACCAATTTGATTTTTTATAATTTTAATTGTATTATTAGAATCTAAATAGAATTTTAGATTTTTAACAAAATATCCATTAAAAAAGGAGCTCTATAATCTATTTTTAGATATGGAGCTCCTTTTTTAAGTAGAAGTAGATTAACAAGCTAAATAACAAAAGAAAAAGATAGAAATTACTTAATTTAGTTTTAATACTATATTTTTATTAATTTCATGATTAAATAGCTAATTAACAATATTAAAAAGTTAAAGTGAATTATAAAAAATACTGAGAAATCACTGAAAAAATAAAGTCAATGGATTGTAAAATTTAAAACTATTAATTTAAGGGCAACTTTAAAAAATAAGGTTTGAATAAAAGTGAAAAAACTAAGAAAGAGTGTATCTATTGAAATGTAGTAATTTAAATAGATACACTCTTTTTGGATTTGGACTATTCCCTAAATCTAAATTTTAAGACTTGTTGTTTTTAATATAAAAAAACTGTACCTGAAACGGTGTTTTTTATCTATTGTACAGTTTGACTCGAAATTTAAATATGTTCATCAAATCATGAAAAATTAGATAAGCTAGGTAACGAGGTTAAATTGAGAAAAACAAGACCCATGAGTTAAGGTTTGGGGTGTGTTAGCCCCTTTTTAAAGGGGTATAAGGTTTTACAAAAAGGCTATGTTTTTTAGATCAATGTTGAAATTTAGAAATGTATAAATAGATTTAATTGATTTAGAAATAATGATATATTTAATATATAGTTTAATCGTTTATTAATGCGTAGTTGTATAAAACTGTTTACTATTCAACTTGATTTGAAGAAACTAATTAAAAGTTATTGGGGGGGAAAAAATGAAACAATTAAAATTAAAGACGGGAAATAATGTTGTAATCAGAAAAGTAAATAAGTCTGATTCTAAATCAATATTAGAGTATATTGATGCAATTAGTAAAGAATCAGATTTTTTGACATTTGGACAAGGTGAGTTTGGTATGTCTATAGAGCAGGAAGAAAGTTTTATTGAAAATATTTCCAAACAAAATAATGGATTGTTTATTATTGTGGAGATAGAGGGAAAGATAGTTGGAAACTTAAGTTTTTCAGGAGGTACAAGACAAAGAATAGCACATACTGGAGAGTTTGGAGTTAGTGTTTTAAAAGAATATTGGGGTCAAGGTATAGGGACTAAATTAATAGAATATCTAATTGATTGGGGCAAAGAGTCAGGCATAATAAGAAAAATAAATTTAAGAGTTAGAAGTGATAATCACTCAGCAATTCATATTTATAAAAAACTTGGATTTAATGAAGAAGGACTTATAACAAGAGACTTTTTTATTAATGAAAGGTTTTATGATTCTATATTTATGGGATTTATTATTGACTAATATATTCCTAATGAAAAAAATGAGGATTTTACCCGTTAAGCAAAATTAAACTAGTAATTCTAATGTTTGTAGCGATTTAAACATTCCATTAAGAAACTATAAAAACATATAGATTTTCTATATTTTAAAATAATTCTGATACAAGTTAAATGGGACACTTCAAACCATTGATTTTATTTAAACTTGTAAGTATTTCAATAAAGTATACTCTAAAAACACATTTAAAGATATGTAGTAAAAATCCCCTGAGAATCCATTTACTTGAATTATCAGGGGACTAACTTATAACTAATACTTAAAGTGAAATTTTAAGGATATATAAAAAAGTGTATCTTTTGAAAAAAGTTCAATAGATACACTTTTATTTTTTATTATTCAATTCATATATATTTGAACTAAGTGAATTTATACTAGTAGTCAAACTTTCAAGCTTACCTTCTATTCTAACTAACAAATACATTGTAACTATAGCTGGGAACCCCAAATTTGACACTAGAGTCATTAAATCTAGTTCCACCTACTTATTCCTCCAATTAATCTTTAAAAATTATTAGAACGTCCCTCATAAGGTTAGAGAGACGTTCCATGTGATACTATATAACTAAGTCATATCCAGTAGTTGCAGTTTGAACTACTTTTGCTTCTACTGCTGCTTCTAATTCTTCACCAAATTTAGGAGCAAATATATTTTTAGTAACTATTTGATTCATTGCATCTTTTATTTCTGCTTCATTTAAATCTTCTCTAGGATCTGATACAAATAAACTTACTTTTCTTCCAAGTGTTGTAGAGAAAACCATTAATAATCTAGTTTCTATATTACGCATTTTCTAATCCCCTTTCTTATTTTATTAATTTGCTGGTGTTAATTCTGTGTTGTCTATTCTTACTACAGATAACACATCATTCTTTTGTAGTGAATTTAATATTTCAGCTACATTGTAAACATTAACAGCTACTGCATCAGGCTTAACATTTGAAAAACTTCTAGTTTTAACTATTGTTCTTCCATTTTCACCTAAACCACAATCATATTTGATTCTTAAAGC
>NZ_JAWDJM010000093.1:0-12621 GCF_032465715.1 Paraclostridium sp. MRS3W1
CTACATTTTCTAGTATCTCAGTACTTGGAGTTCCTGGGTATGCAGATGCATACTTAACTCCAGATTCATAAGCTCCACGAGCTATTGCTTCATTTCCAGTCATTAACAATTCCATTTTTATCCCCCTGTTTTATAAATATTTTCAAATGATAATTTAAAATTTCGCCAAATATTTACACTACCTTACAGTTAGTTTACATAAAAAAATGTTTCCTCAAAATATCTTGATATGAACAATTCTTTATATTTAAGCTCGTCTTCATTTATATGTTCTTTATTTAAAATCCTTAATGATAATTCAGGAATATCTACACCTGCATTTATTGAAAGGGACACAGTTCCACCTATTCTTGGGTTTACCTCAAATATATTAATAGAATTATCTTTTCCCAAAATCAGCTGTAGACAAGCTGGTCCTACTATACCTAATTTTTCTACAGCTTTTTTTGCTTCATCTACTATTAGAACGTTTTTTTCAATCTTTCCTTTCCAGCATACTCCACCTTTGATTTCTAATCTACTTCTTGGCACAGCGACCAAGCAATTACCTTTCAAATCTGAAAGAGTATCTACTGAGTATTCAATTCCTTCAATATACTCTTGTAATATATATTTTTTTTCTATTCCTTCGATATATTTAAGATCATAATTTGAATTAATTATATATATTCCTCTTCCTCCTCTTCCTGTTCTTGGCTTTGCTATTAAAGGATATTTTATGTTTTCAAGCTCTATATCTGAATCGAATTTCCATGCCTTTGCCACCTTAACTGAAGCATCATATAAACTTTCATAAAATTTATATTTATCTAAGCAAGATTCAATAGTGCTTGGAGATGAAATTAGTACTCGTACACCTATTTGCTCAAATTTATCCCTATTTTCACTTATCTTTGGCAACTCTTCATCTACTGTTGGAATCAGATACTCTATATTATTCTTTTTGCAAATATTAATAAGTTCTGTAATATAGCTTTTATCTATAGCGTATGGCACTACAGAATAATCATCAACCATATTAAATCCAGCTGAATATTCTAAACAATTTACACCATAAACATAATGTTTATTTTTTAACAAATATTTCGCAGCTGCTATCCCTGCCGCAGCGCCTACTCCTGTAACTAAAATTCTACTCATTTATGACCTCTCTCTATAACTTCCTACTTAGTATGTTTTTATGTAGCATTTTGCTTCTTGACGCTATAAATTTATAATCTGAATTTTTAGGATTATCTAATATAAATTTCAATTTATAGCCTTGTAAATCTGTGATTATACAATTATTATTTTTAAGGTAAAGCAAAATAGGAATTATATCTACAAGTTTTAAACCATCGTTATCTATAAACGCATCTATAGATCCATCAGCAAGTAATCCTAACTCAATACTTGATGCTCCAAGTAATCTCATACGACCTTGTCCAAATCTTCTTATTAATGCTTTATCAAACTCAGACTCAACGTTAACTTGAGTTTTCCCTAATGCTCCCTTATAAGCTTCAAATATACCAAATGTTGATACAACAATTGAGTATTCAATGTCATTTTCATCTATAATCAACTTATTATGATTGACTAATGCGATACATATAGAATATATTGGTATTCCCCGCATATAATTACCTGTACCATCTATTGGATCTAACACAATACTTTGTATTCCTTTGCCAAACTTAATTCTTCCACATTCTTCAGATATAATAACTATATCTGAACAATATTTTAATATCTCATCAATCACATATTTTTCAATATAGATATCACAGTTAATTTTATTATCATTACTTATATTTTTTAATTCTTCAAAAGCATTAATTGCTATTTTTTTCAAAACATCTCCTGTTAACATTCATCCACCTCAATCAATATCTATTCGGAATATTCAGATAATAACATGTTAGAAAATTCTATAAAGTCATCTCCAAGAATATTTACCATATCAACCTCATCACATTCCTGACTAATGTTTATTGTAAGTTTTCCATTGTATGAGGAGGCTCCAAAGTTAGGCATATTAACTTTATCATAAGCTGGTATAAATGATATATCATCTATACATTTACCAAACTTACCTATAAATTTAGATATATCTCCACAATTACTACTAGAAAGACCTCTATAAAGATTGCCATCATTCATATTACTCATAAATCTATCTACCAATATTCTAAATAATGAGCTAGGTATTCTTTCAGTCATTTTTATAGCTCTTACAAAACCTAACCCAGGATTTTTACTCTTACATATATTTATTTTCTTCCTAAACTTTGCAATATCTAAATGATGTATTATAGATCTTTCAATAATGAAAAAGTCAAAAGATGCAAAGTTTCCTATAAAAATATAAGGTAATTTCATATATCTTCTTAAATCTATATTAAAACTTACACCTATATACTTAGAGCCAACATTATAAAGTTCATCATATTTATTTGTAATTAATAATTGAATAAGTATAATATAATCATTTATGCTTATTTTATGGTGCTTACAAAATGAATGCACTTTTTCCATATCATCTATCTGAACTCTTCTTGTTGCCCTAATCTCATTAATACTTTTTTTAGAAGTGTTATCCAGTATTGGTTTAAACATTTGTCCTATGGTCTTTTTTTGCTCATTTCTAATCTTATAATACTTTCTATATTTATCAAAATCATCTAAATTATCTAATAAATTATTCATATCCCACTTTATATCAAGTGCTGGTATTTCCTTATTCTCACTTAACTTTAAATAAATATCTCCTAATAAATTTATTATGTATAAGCCGCCTCTTCCATCACAAAAACAATGGTTAAAACTATATAAAACTGCTACTTTCTTATCTTTAGAACTCTTAAAAATCTTTACTAGCAAAGGATATTCTCTTTGAACTTGAGTATGAATCTTCGTACTTGTCCCTATTGCTTTATATACATCATCTTTAAAGTTTCCACTATCTTTAACTTCTTCTTCTATTAGTTGTAAATCTGTTTCTCTAAAATTTGGATTATGTTTCCAAATATCGTTTAAAATTCCCTTCTCTATTTTTGATGAAAGTTTTATGATATTCAAATGTAGGTTTAACAACGCTACTTTAAATATTTCCAATGAGAATGAGTCGTTCATAAAAGAAAGAAAATAAAAATTGCTTCCACCGCAGTCTTTACCTAATATGTCATATCCTATATCAAAATGATTTGCTCTATTTTTCATTTTTTAATTGCTCCCTAGTTTTATACTTAATTAATTCTGCCAATGATATATATACTCCCCTTGTATTTATAAATTTTACTTTTACTAAAAAATCTTTGAATTTATAGTACTGAAATCCATCAATATATGATATTTTTTTAATACTTCTTAAATCAATTGTTAATCCTACACCTATGGCTTTAACAATTGATTCTTTTATTACCCATTCTTTTAAAAAAACACATTTCTTTGTTTTATAATCAAGTAACTTATACAATATCAATTCTTGTTCTGAAAATATTGTATTGCACAAATCACTATTTTTAAATCTAAAAGAGTCAATGCATTCAACATCTACTCCTAATTGTTTTTTACAGTTTACTCCAATAAGTAAATGTTCTCTAGAGTGAGAAATATTAAAATTTAGATTTTCTGATATGTCAGTAATTTCAGGTTTGTTATAAGTATCCCTAATTATAGGTATGTCTTTGGGCTCTAAATTTAAATAATCACTCAATATTAACCTTAACAACCCTCTTCTAATTATATATTTGTTAAGAGATTTATCATTTTTTAACTTGTTAATGTAATTTCTTTCTTTACTTGATAAAAGATTTGTCAAATAGAAAACTTCTTTTTCAATATGGTTGATATTAAAAAGATATAAATTTGTTTCAGAGATCCTATCTGAAAAGACAGATTTGTTCTTAATCTCGTTTATTTTATTTAATATCATTAATTAAACCTTCTATACAAGTTTTATTTCTTGTATCTACATAGTTAGGGTTTAAATTGTTTTGTTTAGCAATTTGCTTTAACATCTTCTTTATTATAAAATTTTGCTTGCTAACATCAAGCCTCCCTCCAAGATATAAATATCTAGTATTAGAATTACTTAAGTATTCCCCTATTGAATTATTAATAATTTCTTTATAATTTTTTTGAGATATTATACCATGAACAAAATATATGATATTTTTGCCTTCAAGACTTTTAGATATCTTTTTTATATGTTTTTTTACTGTCCCAGGAAGTGATCCCATATATATGCCAGAACCTATATAAATATTTTCATAGTCACTTATTCTAACATTATCTAACTTCCTTAAATCACATACATCGACATCTTTATTTCTAGATATCTTTTCTACAGTCTCTTTTGTTGTATTGTTTTTAGAATAATATAAAATTAAGCTTTTCATCTTCTCTCCTTACCCCTAATCTAAATTTAAACATTAGTTTCACTATTATTGAAAATATTAAATTCTTTGTTCATATCTTTAATAATCTCATTACAACTTTTCGAGTTTATAAATGTATTCTTATAGAATATAATGTTATTTCTCATTTCTTTGTTATCAATTAACTGTTTTATCGAAGTTCTTAAAGTTTCAATATTAAATTCTTTTTCTGGATACAATATTCCACATCCATATTCCTCTAATATTACACCATTACCCTTTTGCTCATTGGTAACTGGACATACTAATACTTTAGTCTCAGCTACAATTGAATCAGTTATACTATTAAATCCTCCATGAGTAATAATAATTTCAGACCTTTCTAATTCTTCTCTAAAAGCATCTAAAGGTAAATTTTCATATATCTCTACATTATCAGGAATATCTTTAATATTTACCTTATTTTTTTTATTTCCACCAAAAGAAATTACTACCCTATACCCAAGTCCTACTGTTGCTTCTATGCACTTATCCCAAAAACTTTTACTAAAGCTTATTGTTCCCATACTCACAAAAATAGTATCTTTATCTTTGTTAACTCTAGTTTCTCTATACATATAAGGCTTTATAAATTTAATATTAGCAGGAAGGCATTTTCCTCCAGGATGAAATTCCCTTGATGTTGCAACTACTGTGAATTTACCTTGATGATCCATAACTTTTGTAATATTTTCAGAATTCTTCCCATATATTTTTTCAATTCTTTTTTGTATATTTAAGAATTTATATATAAATTTAAAGTCAGTAATTGCAGCTTTTAATAACTGTTTTCTAAATCCTGGTGTAGATTTAATTGTTTTAGAATCTCCCATAAAAGAAGTAAAGAAAAGCATATACGGTATCTTATTATGCCTTGCAATAATTTTTCCCCATAACGCTAAACTATCACATATTATTAAATCAGGATTTTCCTTGTCTATCTCTTGCTGCATATAAGGTAGTATTTTTTCTGTTAGTGTATTGAAAACATACATTATAGCCATTATTTTTTTATGATACTCTATATTGTCTGACAACATATCATAGTAGTCCATGAATTCTTTAGGATATAACTTAACCTCTAAGTTGTCTATACTTTTATATTTATCAAGATATCGCTCAGCAGTATAGTATATAAAATCAATATCTTGCTTTGCAAGTTCTTTGCACAGCTCATATTGAGGGTTTATATGTCCAGATACAGGGAAGTTTATAAAAATTACTTTTTTTCTCATATCAGTCTCCCTTTATACTATTTATTGTAGTTTGCTACACGTTTTACTTCTTTGTTGTCATTATCTTCTAAACTTCTTAACATCATTGTTGCCTGATATAGTTGTTCAAAAGTTCCCGCATCAGACCAATGACCTTTTATTTTGTCATAGCTAAGCTTACCTTTATTAGAATAATCTGAAAGAACATCAGTCATTTCATATTCATTTCTCTCACTTAACTTAATATTTTCACACTTTTGTATAACTTCCGATTTAAACATCCATATTCCTGTATTAACTAAGTTAGAAAAAGGTTTTTTTGGCTTTTCAACTAATCTAGTAACACTTTTACCTTCTACTTCTACTACCCCATATTTTTCTGGGTTATTTACCTCACTTACCAATATCTTAGCATCAAATATATTTTTATTATTCATGAAATCTACAACATAATCTTTAATATTCTCGATAACAATATTATCACCAAGAATAACTATAACATCATCACCTCCAAGAAAATCTTTAGCACATAATAAAGCCCCTCCTGTTCCGTTACTTTCTCGTTGTATTTCATATTTGATATTAATATCCCAATTCTCTCCTTTTCCTAAAAGTTTATAAAATTGTTCTATATTTTCAGCTGAGGTAATTATTAAAACATCTTTGATTCCTGCATTTACCAATGTTTCTATTGGATAGAATATCATTGGCTTTTTATATACCGGTAATAAATGTTTGTTAGTTACTACAGTTAAAGGCTGTAGCCTTTTACCATTTCCGCCTGCCAAAATAACACCTTTCATAATTCTGCCCCCTTTAAAAAACTATTTATTATTATATTTATTGAATACTATACTTGCATTGTGCCCACCAAACCCAAATGAGTTGGAAATAGCAGCTTCTACTTCTCTTATGATAAGATTGTTAGGTACATAATTTAGATCTAGTTCTTCATCAGGATTTTGGTAGTTTATTGTTGGAGGTATAACCCCTTCAATTAATGATTTAACTGTTACAATTCCTTCAATAACTCCTGAAGCTCCAATAGTATGCCCAATCATAGATTTAGTTGATGATACTAATATTTCTTTGGCCCTATCACCAAAAAGTTTCTTTATCGCTATAGTTTCATACTTATCATTTAGATATGTAGATGTTCCATGTGCATTTACATACCCTATTCTGCTTAACGGTACTTTTGAATCTTTTACCGCAATGTCCATAGACATGAACATACCTAATCCATCTTGTGATGGAGCTGTTATATCATCAGCATCACTGGTGATTGATGTTCCACTAACTTCAGCATAGATTTTTGCATTTCGTTCAAGAGCATGTTTTTCACTTTCTAATACTAATATTCCTGCACCTTCTCCCATTATAAATCCATCTCTATCTTTACTAAATGGTCTACAAGCAATTTCGGGTTCTTGATTATTAGTAGACATCGCCATTATCTGATTAAACCCTTCATAGCATTCTTTATTAATGTGTGAGTCTGTACCACCAGTGATTACAATATCATATAACTCAGACTCTATTAATTTTTTACCTAAAGTTATTGCATATGCAGATGATGCACATGCTGCAGATACGCTAAAATTAGGTCCTTTTATATTGTTATAGATAGATATCCAAGCACTCGGTGCATTAGGCATTGATTTAACTATAATATTTTGCTTTGAATCTTCTCTTTCCTTATCATTATATGCTGATGTAACAACTCCCATAATTACAGCTACTCTCAAAGAATCTACCTTAGAAAAATCTATTTTGCTGTCAATTATAGCTTCATTAGCAGCAACCATAGCCATTCTTGTCACCCTAGTCATTTTTTTTCTATCTCTTCTCTTTATGACTTTTTTTGCTTGTTCCTCAAACGTGTCTTGGACTTGTGCACCTATTTTAGTTCCTGAGTTAGTTGTATCAAATAGTGTAACGTATCCAATTCCTGATTTGCCTTCTAAAATATTGTCCCATGTTGTTTGCAAGTCATCCCCTAGCGATGTAACTGCACCCATTCCTGTTATTACTACTTTATTATTCTCTATCATACAAATCTACTCCTATACAATCTCTTTATTTAACTTCCTACATACTAATTTATTAATCTTTTCGTATCTAAAAATATCAATTGATTTTGCATTGTATTCAAACTTAAGCATGTCTTTAATTCTATCTGGACCAATCGTCGTGATCATGTCTAGTATACTTTCTTTTAAACCTAAAGCCAGTTCTATAGCTTCAAACAATGTTTCATCAGTTATTATTTTGTTATTTAATATATATGAGATTTCATTCAATAGTACAGCCTTTACTCTATCTGAGTAATTTTCCTTAGATGCAAGAATAGATGATGTAATACTTGATTTATTCCTTTTGTTTTCTAATAAATTAAACTCGTCTATCAAATTATCACATTTTCTATTTTTTTCAATATTTGTAAGGTCATCATACAGTATATCATTTAAAAAATAATTTCTTTCGTTCCTAAATCTCATTAAGCATTTTTTTACTATCAATACTCCAGTTGAATCTATAATGTTGAATATTCCATACCTCATAACATTATTTGATATTTCCCTATCTACATCTTCTACTGATAAATCTCCTTTCTTAAATAAATAATAACTATAAGAAATAATTGTAGTTAGTATCTTTGCTAAAATAAGATTTCCTTCTCCTTCAAGTAATAAAGTTTTCTTTTTAGTATGGTGTAAAAATTCTTCAACTTTTTTAATACTATAGTTATTAGTATCACTGCTTGTTGATACTTCTACAATTGGATTAAATTGTATAGGGTAGAAATAATGGATTCCCATACATCTTTCTTTTTTTCTACAATTTGTGAAAATTTTATCTATATCTAATGATGATGTATTAGTGCTAATAATACAATCATCATTCACATTTTCTTCTATTTCTTGTACTACTTTTTTCTTAACATATAAATTCTCAATTACAGTTTCTATAACTAAGTTACAACTCTGTAGATCTTTATATGATGCTGATACTGATATACTATCAACTATTGTCTTATAATCATGTTCTTTTATAATGCCTATTCTAAGTTTTCGCTTAAAAAGCTTAAGTATCTTGGATTTAATAGTTTTTACAGCATCAGGGTTTCTAACTATTAGTACAACTTCATATTTTTTTTCAATTAAATCATTTAGGATATCTAGTCCCATTTTTCCATTTCCAACTATACCTATTTTCATTTTATCCCCTACTACATTGCTGATAAGTGACCGTATAATTTTATATACTTTTCAGCAGATTTTTTACTTATTTTATATAATTTACACATTCTTTTATAGAATACTTCTTCTGGTAAAGTTGTCTTTACTACAGAGTTAGTAAGATTATAATAATCTAAATTTTCATTTAGAATATCATCTTTCATCTCTTCCCATAGGCTAGTGCCTGGAAAAGGTGTCAACACTGTAAAACCTGAATTAAATATAGGGTTTTCCATTACGAAATCTTCTAATTGTTTAAAATCTGATTCTACAAAATTAGGTTTAACAATATAATTACCGTTTACAAATATTCCTAGCTCATTAAGGTATTTTAACGCTTTTTTTGTCTTATCTATAGTACTCTGTTTATTGTATGCCTTAAGTTCCTCATCACTAGTACCCTCAAGCCCACATATAACTATTCTTAATCCAGCATCTCTAGCCAATTTTAACACATCAGGATGTGAAATAACGGTATCGACTCTTACATCAGCCATGTAAAAATGTTTATCTAACCCTTCCTCTATTATCCTAGTAAATAATTGTTTTGCCTTTTTAATATCTCCAAATGTATTAGCATCACAAAATCTTATTATTTCATATTTATCCATAGTCTTAAGTTCTTTAATGATTTTTTCTACATCTTTATGGTAATATTTCCCCCCAGTAGTTTGCCATACTGTGCAGAAATTACATTTATGAGTACAACCTTGAGATGTACTAATGTAGTGTATAGTTTTATTAACATGATTTATTTTGTAGTTATACTTGTCAGTTAACTTTCTATTAGGCATTACGTCTTCATTTAAGTGTGAATTTCTAACTTCCTCTATAGTAAGTTCGCATATAGATTTTGTATAACGTAGAAAATGGTTTTCATTTATAGCGATTCCTGTAATTTTTGAAAAATCAGCATTTCTACCATTTTTTTTATATTCATCTACAATTGCTTTATAACTATGTTTTCCTATACCTATGCATACAACATCTACATTTGTATCTTTAAAAGATTCACTGCACAAAGTTGGATGTATTCCTCCGACAAAAGTTAGTATATCTCTATCGTGCTTCTTTGTTATATCAATCAGATTGAGAACGGAGTTATATTGTGCTGTTATACATGTAAAACCAACTATATCTGGTTTAAAACGAATTAATTCATTTATATACTCCTTCTCATAATCATAATCTTTTATATTATCAAACTCAGTCTTTTGGTCAAGTATAACAACTTCTTCATCAGGGGTCATAGCCGATATTTCATTTAAAGCAAGTGGAGGTCCCACCATAACTCTTCTTCCAAAAGACTTTAAAGTTTCTTCATCTGCAAAATCAAACATCCTTATTGCTCTAGGAATTGGTGCATTTACCAATAATATTTTCATACTCTCAACCTCATTTCTATGAATTATATCTTAGGGTAAACCCTGCTTGCATAAATTTACTTACTTCCATTACAAAACTAAAGATTAAATCCCCGTCTTTAAAAGAGCTTTCTTTTAATAAATTATCAATTGATATTATTGCAGCAGGAGGTCCTGAATATCCAATATCTTCTATAGCGCTGTAAAATTTATCTCTTTCAATGTCTAATTCCACACATTCATCTATAATATACTCTCTTACAAATTTCGATGGCATGTTTATTACAAAGTTGCCTAATTGACTATAATCTATGTTGTATTTCTCTATCATACGATTAAGTGCATTATAAAATATTGTTTTACCATTTTCATCTACCGCAAACGCTTTCATATCATTTAAGTATATTTGACTAATATGTTGCAACCCTTTTTTATAAACTTCTTCTGGGTTTAACCAGTGATACGGCATTTTATTAGACATGGCAGAAACTTTTTTACCACCTGCTGATTCAATATAAGAGTCTTCTAAATAAAATCCTGTAGCTTTTTCCTCTTCTGCTTTTAAGACCATTGCTCCAGCACCATCACATAAGTACCATCTTAAGAATATATCATCCTTAGTAATAACTTCTTGGTTATAAAACTCTGGTATAAATGATGAACTCGCAACGTTTGAGGATACTACTAATGCATTTTTATACTCCCCTGAACTTAAAAGAGAATGTGCTAATTTTATCGCTTTATATACTGATGTACAGTTGGAATGTATATAAAATTCTCCACATAAGTCTATACCCAACTCTTCTTGAATTTTAGTTGACATAGGAGGAATTTGTGATGAATAAGCTCCCCCATATACAATCAAATCAATATCTTCTGGTTTAAGATTAGCAGAATCTATAGCTTTTTTTGATGCTTCTACTGACATTGTTAAGTTATCATCTGTAAAAGTTCTAGTTTTATTATCAAAAGCATAATAACAATAGTTAATACCAAGCATTTCTTTCATCATTGGCTGAACTCTGTTCACCCACGATTGTATTTTTTTAGGTGTTTTTTCAAAGTTACCTAGATATTCGTTTATCTTATCAAAAGGAATAGGCTCACCTGGTAAATAAGATCCTACTCCCGCCATTCTAATATGTTTACTCATTTTATCTACCCCTTATATCTATGACTAATAAACTCACGATAAATTTTAGTTGAATTTTTGTTACAATAAGCCACATTATTTTCATATACATAATTTACAAACTCTATTGCTAATCTTAAAGAGCTTTTTTTAGTTACAACATCATCAATAAGTTCCAACTCATATACCTCTTTTTCATTGTATAAACTGCCTTTTATAATAAACTCAAAAGAGTTCATTATTCCTAGTTTTTTCGCTATATTTATAGAACCATTTACTCCAGGCATAAGTCCAAATGTTGATTCCGGTAACCCTAACCTTGCACCCTTTTCACATATTTTTATATGTGCTGAAAGTGCTATTTCAAATCCTGAACCTATACAGAATCCAGTAATACTTGCTACTACTGGCACAGATATTCCTTGTATTGTTTCTAGTGATTTCTTAAAGTCATTATGTAATTTAGGGACCTTTTTTACATCACATCCTCTAATTTCTGATTCTGTAACAATTATATTTAATAATTCACTTATATCAGAACCAGAACTAAAGTGCCTACCATGTCCTGTAAGAATTATTCCCTTAACATCCTCTTTATTAGTAATATGGCTAACTATTTTGGAGAACTCTCCTAGAAATTTTAAACTCATTTTATTAGCATTTTCACCTTTTATTTCAATAAAATATATTCCGTTGTCATGAGTAAATCGTAGTGTACTTAATTGATTAAGCATGTGATTTTTCTCCTTGCGCTTTTAATAATGCTAACCTACAAAAATATTTGGATTCTTCATATCCCAGATCAAAAAAGTTTTCTTCTAAAATCGATGCTTTATACTTATTGAAGTATTCCTTAATCAATTTAATCTGATTCTTAGAGCGTCCCAAAGTTAAATCTTCTATATATTTACTAATATAATTTTGATCTTGAAAGTTTATCCTAGATTTTTCATCTATATCTGTAGGGTCTACTCCCATGATGGTCTTTATTTTTTCCAATTTTCCTGTCTCAATTTTTCTACCAATATATTCAGCTTCAGACGTAAATTTATAAGTGTCAAAATTCAAAATAAAATCAATATCGTAAATATTAAACTCTCCATCTATTATTACACTAATAATATTTCTAAATAATTTTATATGACTAATAATCGATTCTTTAATATAGCAAAGATTCCATACACTTTTTTTTAATATAACAACTAATGAAGTATCATAATTTTGAATTCCTAAAATCAGATCTAAATCATAAACAGTATTAATTATTAC
>NZ_JAWDJM010000094.1:0-14989 GCF_032465715.1 Paraclostridium sp. MRS3W1
CACTAAACATACTATACTTATTTCTCCTTTTAAAAAGACGGGTGCTACCACTGACACCCGTCTTTTTATTTTATATATTTATGTAATTGTTTTATATTATCTTCCATGTTAGCATCAATGACCCACATTCCATTAACTGTTTTCGTTTCAAAACTACCTTCAGCTGGAATCATATATTGATTTATTTTATAATTTTTTTCATTTTGTATTTTTTCTTGTATGTATTTTATATCATTTACTGGTATATTTGTACTAATTTGAGACATCATTTCCATATTCACTTCAAACTTTTTATCAGAATCTAAGCTTTCATATTTATTTATTATAGACTTTAAAACAGCTCTTTGTCTTTGAGTTCTTTCGTAATCTCCATTTCCTTCTTTTCTTATCCTACAATATGCAACGGCTTGTCTTCCATTTAAATTTTTAGTTCCCATTCCCTCAATGTAATCAGTTCCATGAGGTAATTTTTCTATATTATTAATTTCATCTAAATTTTTATTTATTTGATTTGCTTCATAATCTTTGAGTTCTATATCTACGCCACCTACTAAATCAATTAATTTAGCTAAACTAAAAAAATCTACACTTACATAGTTCTTTAAATTCAAATCAAAATTTGAGTTTAAAGTATCAAGTGCTAGTTTAGGACCTCCATATGCATATGAATGATTTAGTTTTTCTTTTCCATGACCATCTATACCTACCAATGTATCTCTTAGTATAGACACCAAGTTAACTGTTTTATTTTCTAAATCTATGTTTGCAATCATTATAGAATCGGCTCTAGCTTTTTCTTCTTTACTTCTTCTATCTAATCCAAATAAAGCTATATTAATAATCTTCTGATTTTCAATTTTTTCACTTTTTGTTTGCTCCTTAGCCACCTTTTGCTTTTCATTGCTATCTTTTATTAATAAGTACAATGCTGATATAGGTAAAATGATTACTATTAATAAAATCAAAATAATTTTTTTATTAAGTTTCACAAGTTCACATCCTTATTTATTTATTTATTTATGTATGCTTTAATTATTAATGATTAACTAAGTTTCTTAAGCGTAAAAAATATCCTCGGTATTTTAACCCAGGACATTTATTCAATAGATTCATTAAACTCTTTTAGAGTTTTTATTTCTTCTATTATCTTACTTAAATGGTAATTAAATACAGGACTCTTATTTTCTTCAACATCAAAACAAATTTCTTCTGTGTTGTATAATTCTTTTATTGCATTAAAGTTTTCTTTATTTAAATACAACTTATTTTCCAATAACTCTATAGACTGCATATGGAAATAAATTTCCCTACATATGCTTATAGATTTTTCTAAGTTTTCTATATCTGCTTCGTATTTACCACCATAATCTAACTCATCAGTTAATTTTGAATATATTTTATCTAATTGTTGTATATTCTTTTTGAATATATTTATATCTAAGCTTTCTTCATTTACAATTTTTGACTCTATAAGTTGTATAGCTGACTTTTCTATATTTTTAAATTCATTGATAGTCTTGTCTAAGTAATTAGGTCGTGCTATTAAATAGTTTGTAACTACTCCTATAACTACCCCCACTGATGTATCTATAACCCTATGTATAGAGTAGTATGCTGGATTGTATGTTCCAACACCTAAGTGTATTGCTAAAAATGTTACACATGATACTACTACAGAGTTCACTTTTAATAAATTACACGCATAGATAGTTAGCATTATACCTATTCCACATAAAATAGGTTCTCCTGGCTGTATAAGTGCAAATAAAAATCCTATTATACCTCCTACAATTGTTCCTTTTACTCTGTTTAGACCCGCTTTCATAGATCCTTTAACTGTATCTTGAACAGAAATTACACATGCTATTGCGCAGTAAAAAATTTTTTGAACAAGAAATTGCCCCAATAAGATACATAGCATTACAGCTATTCCTGTTTTTATGGTTCTCATGCCCATTTTCTGTAGCTTCACTATATTTACCTCCTAGTATATCTCCGATTAGTCATTACTATTTATTTTGTCATTAATATAGTATAATTTATTATTTAACATTTTGGTATACTTAAAAGTATTTATTTTGTAATTTATTTTTACCCCACTTTTTTCAATATAATCAGTTAATAGTTATACTATACAATTATAGCACATTAAAGTAGAGTATCTTATTTAGATACTCTACTTTAACTATTTTAAAATTTATTTAGGACTATAAACAGTTTTTTCTCCATCATCATATATAATAAGAGAATTTGCCTTTACAGTGTCGTTTTTGTATTTAAAGTCTTTATTAGAGAAATTTGCTACAACTCTTAAATCATCTCCATAGCAAGTAGTTTGTACTAATCTATCACTGCTTAAAAACTCGAAGTCAGTCATAGGTTTATTTATAGCTTTTTTATCAAACGCTGACCAAACTTTATCATGTTTTAGAATGTCTTTTTTATGTTTTTCCCATTCACTCTTATCTATATGATACATAGGCGCTGTATTATATAAAACTTCTTTCATCATTCTATTTTCCACTTCACCTTGTATTTTGAAAGTACCCCATAGCCACTGATCTGAAGTTACAACAGAATCATTATAAACTAGTCTAAATAGAGGAAGTGAATATGATGGATCTATAAATATTTTTTTGTATAAATCTTTAACAGGAACTTGTTTTTCAAAAATTTCTGGAACTCCTCCTGTAGGTGAATAGTATCTACCTACATAATACTCACTATCTTTATTTTTATTCATATCTGGATCTATCCATGAAAAAGCAGGTGTTTCAAGTCCATGTGCAAATGCTATAGTTGTACTTGCAAAATCATTTCCACCTTCTGATCCTACAACCATATTTTTATCATCGCTTATATAACTCATTCTTTTTAATCTTGCATTTAAATCTTGTTCTTGTGTTGTAATGTGATTTTTAGAATAATCATCATATATTTCTCCAGTTGCATCACAATCTATGAACCATGAGTTAAATTTATATCCTTCATTAAGTATCTTATTTACTCTTGATTTTACACTAGGCATAGATAATGTAGGATTTAGTTTTCTACCTGTTCCTTGGAACCCTTCTAATTTTTTTCCATCTTTATCTTCTACTGTTGCGTTATCATATAGTGATTTATCATCAAACTTAGCTGTGCTCCATTTTTCCTCACCTGGCTTATGAATTGAATGATATGAATCATAAGGTCCAACTAAATATCCATAGTCATTAGCTTTTTTTACAAACTCTGGAGAAACATATCCTGCCTCTAAATCATCAAATCCTATCCAAGCATTATCTAATCCTGATTTTTTCATATCATCTAATACATCTATTGTATTGTTTCTTGCCCAATAAGTTGTTGGAGTTGTTGAATCTTTAAGCTTTGATTTTAATAACTCTTTATTTAATGAAATTAATTCATTTCTATTTAAATTATTTATACCTTTTTTTACAACCTCTTGAGTTTCTTTATTTAAATCTTTAAATACATTAGGATTATAAAATTCTTTTAACATCATCACGGAATTAAATCCTCTTACTATAGTTTGTTTTTGGTACTTATCTACATAGTCTTGATTTTTTACAGCATCTAAAACATTTGACACTTCTTTTCCATCTTCTACTTTTGTATTTAGAAGCTCTTTCATCCAGTTTATGAATTCTTCATCCATGTTTTGTCTTAATAAGTTCCACTTAATATCATCAACAGTAATTATAGATTTATCCCAGAAGTAAATCTGTGGTGCTCCATATAACTTTTCTATGTTTTTGTTTTCCTTTGCTTTTTGTGCTAATGTTTTAAATTCTCCGTTTTCAATTACAAAATTCTTGTAATTTTTAGCTACATCATTTACATTTTTATCTGTTATATATACTCTAAAACCATAATCTTTATTTTTATTTATACTTGGATATTCATGAGTAAAATCAAATTTTATATTATTTTTTGTATCAAACTTTATTTCATCATTATATTTATTTTTCATTATATAAGTGGCTGCAAAGTTACTTTTATTTACTGAGAAAAATTGCATAGAAAAACTCTCTATAGTATTAAATATTTGCTCATTTAAATACTCTTTCCAGTATTTATCATTGCTTGGTATAAACTTTCCTTCATTTATAGGAAGTACATAACTTTCACCACTAACACTTGGCCAAGTAAAAGTGTTAGCTTCTTTAGATGTTGATTTGATATCTACATCTAAGTAGTTATCTTTCTTTTTTATGTCTACATTAATATGTTCATCTGGGTATGTCCACGAAATTTCATTATCTTTCTTTTTTAAATTAGTAACAGATCTATCCTTCATAGGTTCTGATATAATTTCCTTTTTCCCATTAACATCTACAGATACTTGAAAGTTTTTAGGATTAACGTCATATTTAAAATCTAAGTTATTAACTTTTTCTACCTTAGCTGATATATCTTCATCACTTTTAGTAAGCCCGTTACTACACCCTGCTAAGCTTGTTCCTATAAGTACAAAGCTTAACAATAACGATATTTTTTTATTCATCTTTATCACCTCAAAGTCATTTTAGTTTATTTTTGTTACACGTATGTTACAGTTTTATTTACTCTGAACTTCATTATCTATAAGCTGTAAATTATATTGCTTTATTATTTCGATTAATCTGTTTGCATAAACCTTTTGGCCTTTTTCATTTGTATCTGTGCTATAACCTGCATTTTGTAAAGCTTTTGCCTGATATATATATGTCTTAGCACTAAATACCCCGTTGTTTTGGTATCTCTTATTTTCATATAAAAACTTTGCATGGTCATCAATTGATTGTCCTGCATCTTTATATTTTCTAAACTTTCCATTTACAGTGTTGCTTTTGAATTCTCTAGTTTCTAAGGTTACATACTCCCCTTTCCAATTTACGTCTGCTTTTATTCCAAATAAGTTATTATAATCCTTAGCTAATCTTGACTGACCCCATCCTGATTCTAATATTGCTTGTGCTATAGTTATAGATGGTAAAACTTTGTATCTTTCATAGTTTTGTATTGCATCATCTTTTATTGAATTTATAAATTTTGTGTAATCACTATTTTTACTCAACCTTTGTGGCATTACTCCAAAATCACTAAGTTGATTTATATAGCTATGTGTTAGATTTTTTTCAATCTTATTAAATTTAAGTTTGCTTGTAACCTCATCAACACTATTTAAAACTTTTGCTTCATTATTATCATTTAAAAATAATTTAGATACTTTTTTCATTTCTTCTTCTTTAACATTATTTAAATCATTCTTTTCCATAACTCCAATTATAGCCGCCACATACTTCCAGTTAATTTGAGCTTTATTATCACTAATTTCATCTGCTACATTTATAAATTTTAAAACATCTATATCTTCTTTATTTATATCTTTTAAAGAATAAAAACTTATCATTATATAAATTAAACCTATTAAGACAACTATAATGGCCAAAAAACCTTTATTTTTCATAATGTCACACTCCTTATGTATTTGTTATGTGATTATTATAAAAAAAGTTTGTTTCATGAATGTTACAAAACGAAAAAGTTTACTTAAGCATAAAAAAAGAGGCTATATAAATTTAGCCTCCTTAATGTTACTTTTATTTAGAACTCTATAAAAAATTCTATATAATCATTTTTTAATTTTGTTCCGTATGTTAATTTTTGTGCATCTAAAATTTCCTTTACTAAGCTAAGTCCTAATCCTGTTCCAGATAATTGTCTATTTCTTGATTTTTCTAATACGTAAAATGGCTTCCATATATTATCTAATTCAGATTCTATTATTCCATTAGCCTTATTAGATACAGATATATATACTTTTTCTTTTCTTATTAAAGATATATATATCTTATCATCAATAGTATATTTTATAGAATTACTTATTAAATTTCTTAGAACAATTTCTATTCCTTCTATATCCCCATCAATCATGAATTCATTTTCATCTATATTTAAATTAACCTCTACATTATTTTCATTTATAATCAATTTATATTCATCTATAATTGACAATAATATTTCTTTCAAGTCAAATGAATTTATTTTGACTTCTCTTTTTTCATATTTTGAAAGATAAATTAAGTTGTTTATTATATCATTCATCTTTTCACTTTCTTCTATTATTGTATCTAAATAAGTTCCATCATCTATTCCATCTTGAATTCCCATAGCATAAGCTTTTATAAGTGCTATAGGTGTTTTTAGCTCATGCGATGCTCCACCTATGAATATTTTTAAATTTTCATTTCTTTTATTTAATTCATTTTGTGCCTTTTGTAAACTTACGCTCATTTGATTAACACTATCCGCTAATTCTTCTATTTCATCATTTGTTTTTATTTTTTCGGTTCTGAAGTTTAACTTTGCTATATCTTTAGATAGTAGTTTTATTTTTTCAAGTGGATCAATTATCTTTTTAGATAAAATAAATGTCAATAATATTACTATTAACACCGAAAAACTATTAAGTATCAAATTAAATTTATTTATTATAGAAATAGTTTCTTGAGAATGTTCTATAGGCATTGATATTGCAAATATATAATTATCTTTCAATATAAACTTTACTAATAAACTGTATTTTAGATTTCCCTGATTATATATTTTATTAACACTCTTTTCCTTCATATCATCAATTAAGTAATGAGAAATCCAAAATTTCTTAAGTTTTATATCTTTCTTTTCAAACTCTTTTATCAATCCTTCAGTTATATCACCTTCGTTTATTCCATTTTCCGTATCTAAGTGAGTATAGATTATATTTATTCCATATTTTGCCTCTATTTTGTCTATGTCTTTAATAATAGTATCTGAGCTTAATTTTTCTATTTCATCTCCAACAGTATTTATAATTTTCTTCTTTTCATGTAAATAATACTTATGAATAAAAATATTATTTATAGTTAGTGATATTATAGATACAATTACTACAACTAAAGATATACTAATAGCTAGTTTTTTATTAAGTTTAGTCATTATGTTCCTCCAAGCTATATCCTAATCCTCTATGTGTAACTATAAAATTCTCCCCTATTTTTGTTCTTAACCTTCTTATATGAGTATCTACTGTTCTAAAATCACCAAAGTAATCCATACCCCAAACCAAATCAAGTAATTTTTCTCTTGAAAGTATGACCCCTTTATTGTTTATAAAGCACTTTAATAACTCAAACTCTGTTTTTGTAAGACCTATATCCACATTATCTTTAAATGCTTTTGTAAATTTAAAATCTATTTTTAAATTTTTAATTGTAACTATATCACTATACCCCATAAGTTTTTTAGCCCTTATTATTAAAATTCTAGGATCAAATGGCTTTCTAACATAGTCATCAGCTCCAAAATTGAGAGCATCTACCTCATCATCACTCTGACTCTTTGCTGTTAACATCATCACCTTGATATTACTGCTCTCTTTTATCTCCTTGCAAACTTCTATTCCATCTATTTTAGGCATCATCCAATCCAGTATAGCTAAATCAATTTTATTTTTATAGAATACATCTAAAGCTTCTTCTCCATTGCTAGCAGTAAAAACATTAAATCCTTCTTTTCTTAAATAAGCTTCTATAATTTTTAGCATACTTAATTCATCATCCGCAACTAATATATTCATCTTTTCACGTCCATTCGTATTTAAAGTTTATAAATATATTATATATTATCATCCAATTTTTACACTAATGTTACAAAACTATTATATAATTTCTTTAATCGTAAAAAAGGATTCATAAGTTTTACAAAGAATCATATTTATTTAAATAAGGTTTATTAATCTTTGAATTAAAAGGAGGTTTTATATGAAAGAAATTAAATTAAAAAATGGTAAAACTGCAATTTTAAGATCACCAATAAAAGAAGATGCTCAAGCAATGATAGACTACCTAAATATAATAGGTGGTGAAAGTGATTTTATAACCTTTGGTAAAAATGAATTTTCAATGAACGTAGAGGCAGAGCAAGATTATATAGAAAGAATAAATAGTATGGATAATTCTAAGAATATACTAATTATTATAGAAGATGAAATCGTTGGAATAGCTTCTATTACTTCTGTTCAAAAGGAAAGAATGAAGCACAATGGAACCTTAGGAATAAGTATTCGAAAAAAATATTGGGGTATAGGTCTTGGAAGTGAGATTATGACTTATCTTATCGACTGGGCCAAATCTAATAAAATAACAAAGAAAATCAACCTTTTAGTTAGAGAAGATAATATTAGAGGCGTAAAACTTTACGAAAAGTTTGGATTTGAAAAAGAAGGACTATTGAAGAAAGATATATGTGTAAATGGTGTTTATTACAATACTATAGCTATGGGGTTGTACATAGATTAAATTTTACTTTAGATAAGTACGTTATAGTTATTTCATTCACACAAAGACTTGAAGTTCAGTCTTTAAGTCTTTCTTCAATAACTATAACTAACTTATCACTAATACAATTAATGGCTTAACTATACTCGTTTTTTCTCTCTATCTCTCTATTTGAAGTATTTTCCATACGGTTTAAATTCTTTTAATTCCTCAATAATTTCATCTAATTTGTTAAATTCTTTTTTTACATCATTTCCAATTAAATCGGTTAAATAGTCAAATAAAACTTGACCATTTCCCTCCATTATAAATCCTGATAAATTAAATTTATCTTTACTCTCAAGAACTATGATAATTAACTGTCCAGTACTTATTTTATCTAAATAGGAAGAATCATTAATATATATTTTAAATAGTATATAATCTACTCTATAGTTACAATAAAATTCATATTAAATTATTCAATTTCTTTAAAAAGTTCTTTAGCTTTTATCTTAGATTCTTTTAGTACAACTTCTCCATCAGTCGTAATCTTATAGTATTTTCTAATTTTACCCCCTACTACTATTTCTTCTTTATCTAATAAGTTTGATTGTTCCATTGCTTTAAGTATAGGATAAAGTGTTCCTGGACTTATATCATATCCATGCGTTTTTAGTTCTTCTATCATCCATGAGCCATAAAAAGGTTCCTTTTTTGCATGATGAAGTATGTGAATATGTATAAAGCCTAGAAATATTTTTCTTAGTATTTGTTCTTGCATTATTACCTCCATATGTTATATAATCATATCGGCTTAATATCGTATTTCGATATCGATTTTAGACATTATAATATATATTATCATTTTAATTATATAAAATGCAACTACTTAAGGAGGTGTTGAGTTGAGTATACTCAGACTAAAAGACATAAGATATATTTCAGACAATACACAGATACTAGATTCTGTAAATTTAAATATAGAAAAAGGCGATTGTGTATCTATAATAGGCGCTTCAGGAAGTGGTAAAAGTACACTTCTTAAAATCTGTTCAGACTTAATAAGTCCTACAAATGGGGAAATATTTTTTGAAGAAAAAAATTATCTAGATTATGATCCCATAGAACTTAGAAAAAAAATTAGCTACTGTGTTCAAATCCCTTATCTATTTGGTAAATCAGTATTCGATAATCTTTCATATCCGTTTATTATTAGAAAAAAAGAAATCGATGAACAAAGAATCCTTCAATTTATGAAGAAATTAAATTTAGATTCAGACTATCTACATAAAGATATAAATGCTTTATCTGGTGGAGAAAAGCAAAGAGTTGCACTTATAAGAAACCTAATGTTTACACCCGATATATTATTGTTAGATGAAGTTACATCTGCATTAGATAAAGAGAACGCTAAAATAGTTGAGTCTTTAATAAAAGAAATGAACGATAATGGAATTACTGTTATTTGGGTTACTCACAGTTTAGAACAAAGTGAGTCTATATTTAATAAAAGAATTCAAATGGATCAAGGCCAAGTTTGTGCTGAGGAGGACTTAAGATAATGAATACAATATCACTTATTATAGCATCTGCACTTATTGCAATTCCTATATTTATTTCATATAAAGAAGATTTAAAACTTGAAAAAGAAATTATTATAAGTATGATAAGAGCTATAATTCAACTTATATTAGTAGGTTACATATTAGAGTATGTTTTTAATTTAAAAAACTCTGCATTTACAATTATTATATTACTTATAATGACGTTTATAGCTGCTTTAAATACTAAAAAAAGGGGTAAGGAAATAAAGAATGTAGTCTTTGTATCATTTATATCTTTAATTGTTGGAAGCTCTATAACATTAACAATACTAGTTTTATCAGGCGCTATTAAGTTCGTTCCAAATCAAATAATTCCAGTTGCAGGAATGGTTATTAGTAACTCTATGGTTGCTATAGGGCTTAGTTATAGAAATCTTAGCAATAGTTTTAAAACTAGACTTAATGAGGTAGAAGTAAAACTTTCTTTAGGAAGTGATATTTATTCAGCTTCAAAAGAAATAATAAGAGATAGTGTTAAAACTTCAATGCTTCCATCTATAGATTCTGCTAAAACATTAGGAATAGTTTCGCTTCCTGGAATGATGACCGGACTAATTTTAGGTGGTACATCTCCACTTATAGCTATAAAGTTTCAAATAATGGTTACATTTATGATCTTAGCTTCAACATCAATTTCTAGTATAATGGCTACATATATTGCATATAAAAGCTTTTTTAATGAAAGAAAACAAGTACAAATTTAAATATAATTTTTATTTTAAAAAAAGCCTACTAAAAGAAAGTTTCTTTTAGTAGGCTTTTTAATTAATTTTCTATTTTTGATGATTTATTTTTATTAGAACTAACTGTTAAAATAACTAGTATTGCAAGTATTCCTAAAAGAACTGCTGTAAGTCCATATCCTCCAACTAAAGCTTGTACCTTACCTAAGAATATTCCAGCTACTCCAAAATCTCCATCTGAGAAAGTAGAGTTTGCAACTCCTAAACTACCAAGTACAGGAAGTAATGCTACTGGTAATAGTGATATTATTACTCCATTTACAAAAGCTCCAATTACAGCTCCTTTTCTACCACCTGTTGAGTTTCCAAATACTCCTGCTGTAGCTCCTGTGAAGAAGTGAGGCACAACCCCTGGTATTATTATTACAAGTCCTGCTGCTGCAAGAGCTAACATCGAAACTATACCTCCGATGAATGAACTTAAAAATCCTATTAATACTGCATTTGGTGCATAAGGGAAAACTATAGGACAATCAAGTGCTGGTTTTGAATTAGGTACTAGTTTGCTAGCTATTCCTTTAAATGCAGGAACTATCTCATTTAAAACTAATCTAACTCCATTTTGGATTAATATAAATCCTGCTGCGAAAGTTAATGCTTGTATCATTGAAAATACTATAAAGTTTTTACCACCTGATAACTCTGATTCAATAAACTTAGGTCCTGCAACAAGTGCAACTACTATATATAGAATTAACATAGTTATTGATATAGAAACTGCTGAATCTCTTAAGAAACTTAGAGACTTAGGAACTTTCATTTCCTCTGTTGATTTTGAATTTTTTCCAACAGCCTTTCCTATTGATGCAGATATCGCATATCCAACTGATGAAAAGTGACCAAGTGCTACTGAGTCATTTTTAGTTATCTTTTTCATGAAAGGTTGACATATAGCAGGAGAAATTACCATTAAAAGTCCTAGTGCAAGTGAACCCGTAAATATTAAGTGAGCTCCACTCATTCCACCTGATATTAATATAACAGCTATCATACAAGCCATAAATAATGTATGATGTCCTGTTAAAAATATATATTTAAATTTCGTAAATCTAGCTATAAGAATATTTACTATCATACCAAATGTCATTATAAGAGCTGTAGCTGTACCGAATTTATCCATAGCAAGTGCAACTACTGCTTCATTATTAGGTATAACTCCACTTACATTAAATCCATACTCAAACATTTTTCCAAATGGTTCTAATGAACCTGCTATTATACCTGCTGAAGCTGCTATTACAACAAATCCAACCATAGCCTTTAAAGTTCCTTTTATTATATCTTCAATAGGCTTCTTTTGTAATAAAAGCCCTACTAAAACTATAAATCCTACAAGCACTGATGGCTCAGATAAAAAGTCGATAGTTACTTTTAAAAAACCACTCATCTATGATGCCCCCTCTTTATTTAGGTTCTAGCAACCTAATTTTTCTTGTAATTTAGCTTTTAATTCATCTTTGTCAAATAACGCATCTAAAACTATTAAGTTCGGTAAGTGAGATGCACTATCTTCTAAGTCTCTTGCTGTTATAAATATATCTGCTTGATCAGCTGTTGCATCTGCTAAAGAACTATGAGAAACTTCATATCCACTTAATCCTAGTTCACTTAATACTTCATTAACATTCATCTCTACCATAAAACTTGATCCTAATCCTGATCCACAAACTGCCATTATTCTATTCATACTACATTACCTCCATTATCTCTTTTTCATTATTTAAATTTAATATTGTATTTAATTTATTTTGATCCATACATACCTTAGCAACCTTTTGCATAATTTCTAGATGTGAGCTACTATCAACTGCACTTAAAGTGAAAAATAAACTAACTTCTTTGCCTAAAAAATCTACTGGCTTATTTAACTTCAACAAGCATAAATCTGTTTTTAATGCTCCATCTTCTGGTCTTGCATGCGGCATTGCAATTTTAGGTGCTATGCAAAAATATGATCCAAATTCATCAATTTTGTTTAATATTGCTTCATAATAAGAATCATTTATTGAATCCCTTTTTTGTAAAATATCACAAGTAATTTTGATAGCTTCTTTATAGTCATTTACATTGTCTAAAACTTTAACTATCATCTCTTCCCCCCCCTTGCTTATCTTGAGTATTTATTTATAACTTCTAAAACTTCATCTTTATCTTTACTATTTAAAATTTTATCTATATTTTCTTTTTTACTAAGCATTTTAGTCAGACAAGCAAGCGCTTTTATATGTGTTTGATTATCTTTTGGAGCTAAGCTTATAAGAATCTTAACTTTATGTTGCTCTTTCCCAGAAAAATAAATTTCTTCTTTAAATGTTGTAAGAGTCATGCTAACTTTATTTACTCCATCTTCTGGTCTTGCATGTGGCATCGCAACCTTTGGAGCTATAACTATATATGGCCCTAATTTTCTTACATTTTCTATCATAGCCTGTATATAAGAATCTTTAACATATCCTAAATCCTTTAGTGGATTCGCACTAACTCTTATTGCGTCTTCCCAATTTGCTGCTTCTTGGTTTAAATAAATAGTATCCTCATTTAGAAGTTCTCTTAATGTTGCTTTATAGCTTTTTCCTTTTTCTCTAGAAGAAATTACAATGTTTTTAATTTCTTCTCTTAATTTTTCCTTATTTGAAATAGTCGCGTATTTTTCTACTCCATTTATAATTTTATTTATAAATTCTTGTTCAAAATTAAATACAGATTGCGTATTTGATATTTGAGAGAGTAAATTTTGCTTATCTAAATCTGTAAGTATAGGATTTACCTTTATAGCTTGTTTTTGGTTTAAGTCTACAGTAGTTATAGCAAAATCATAGTACTTTTCATAATTTTCAAAATTCTTCAGGGACAATATATCTTGAATTTCTATCAAATCAAATAACTGCTCTATCTGATTTTTAAGAAGCTGTGAAGTTGCCATACCTGAATTACATACTATAACAATTTTAGGAATTTTAATTTCAACTCCCATTTTTGAACTATATCCTCCAAAGTACATAGCTATATATGCTATCTCATCATCATTTAAATATATATCTAAGTTTTTCTCAATAGTTTTTACAACTTGTTTTGTAAATTGATATATTGATTTATACTTTTGCTTTACTTCACTTTTTATTAAGTTTAAGTAGTAAATTCCATACCTTATTTTAAATATAGAAGGTATAAGATGATTTAGTATATTTTTAGATAACACATCATAATCTTCTATTGATATACAAGAAATCTTTTCAAACTCTTTTACCATCATATTAACAGGAAGAATATATTTACTATTAAGTTCATTTTGATAAAAATAGTTTCTTATATCTTCATCTTTTGTGAAAAACGTTTGTATATAATATACTTCATCTCCATCAATATCATTTTTTAGGACTTTTCTAATTATATTTAATAATCTTTCAACCTCTTTGTGATAGTCCAAACTCTCTAAGAAATTCTTATCTTCATTTTTAAAAGTTATAGTATCTTTATTTTTGATATAATAGTTTTTATAAAAAATTGCTAAATACATAAGTATATAATTTACGTTAGTATTTTTTAAAATATTTAAATCTTCTTCTTTCATTAAAGACTTTATATGTTCAAACACTTGCATATACCCGTATTCATCGAAAAAATAATTGTATTCATTGTATAAATTTATAAATAGATACCTTTTAGAATTATTGCTTCCAACTAGCTTATATCCATTTTTAGCTTCTAATTCTAATTTATATTTACTTATATATTCTCTAACATTTTTGATATCGTTTAAAACAGTGTTTCTGCTTACTAAAAGCTTGTTACAATATCTTTCTATTGTTAATTTTTCTAAAGATAAAAATAAATCGATTATTATACTTATGCATCTTTCTTCTGAAGATAATATATAATCATCTTTAGAGTACTTAAGCACCTTTCTTATCTTATCTTTATCTTCTGATGTTATATGATAACCTAAGTTTCTTACATTCGATATTTCTAAATTATATTTTTTTATGTGATCATTAATTTTTGAAATATCGTAATAAACTGTTCTTCTAGAAATATTTAATAACTTAACTATTTTTTCAATCTTTACATATTCATGATTCATAAGTATATCTAATATATCTTCTAGTCTTTTATTAAGTTTCATATGTTCTTCCTTTCTTAAGTTCATTATATAACTTTTTATTTTTGCACAAAAGACAAAATATACGCACATTTTTTATGCAAATTTTTGTACTCATCTTAATATATTAACCTAAATTAATAGTTTATTTAAATCAAAAGCATAAAAAATACCTATCAAATTTGATAGGTATTTTTTATACTTTTAGCCCCTTCATTTTTTTATAGTAAAATATAAATGAATACGATCCTGGGA
>NZ_JAWDJM010000095.1:0-20690 GCF_032465715.1 Paraclostridium sp. MRS3W1
AGATGTGTATAGAGACTATCTTAATACCTTTTTTATTTAACACATAGTTTTTATCAGAATTTGAGAAAACTTACTTGTAAAATTTTTCATTATTTTCACTAATTAAAAATTAAGACTTGAGAATTTATAAGAAATAAACTCTGTTGGAACAGAAAAATATTTACTTAAATCTTCACAAGTTATTAAATTATTTATTTCTAAAATGTCAATAAGAGAACTATCCTCAATCAACAATTCTGTTGTAAATTTATTTGCTTCATTTTCATACTTATCTGTAACTGAAAAGGTATAATGTTTTAAGAAACAAACATTAAGATCTTTATGTAATACTGCATGTCCAAGTTCATGAGAAAGAACACAATTAACTTCATGTTCATTCAAATTAGAATTTAAATGAATTATAGGTGTATTAAGTATATTTTGAAAAAATCCTTTAATATTACCTAATGGTTCATAAAGTATAGGGATATTTAAACAATCACATAATTCAAAAGGATTTCTAGTTTTGAATTCGGTTACTAGGTCATTTACTATATTTTTAATGCTATCCAATTTTATTCCCCCTACTTCTTTGATTTTTGCATAGTTTTAGCCAATTCAATTCCATTTTTAATGGCATTTCTTAAAAGAACAAGATCATCATCATCAACTATTTGACCATTAAGCATTAATCCTTTTTGATCTAAAATTTGTGCCATAGTATCCTCTAACAACTCTTCTACATTTTTTTCATTTTTATTTATATCGACTTTAGGCTTAGAATTGATTTTACCTAACATAGTTAATAGCTCATCTAAGCTCAAATCTATAGCTACACTAATTTTTTCTAATGCATCTAAAGTTGGCTCGACTGGCTTTTGGCTTCTAGGGTCAACACCTTTTTCTAATTTATCTATATAAGTATGACTAAGTCCACACTTCTTAGAGAATTCCCTAAGTGATAAGTCATGATCCAATCTATACTCTTTTATTATATCTCCTAAGTTTTTCATTATTTCACCTCTTTTTTTATATTCAATATAAATTATAACAAAAAAATGTTAACAATAGTTTACAAAAATTAATATTTATGTAAAACATAGTTGACTTAATTTGGATAAAAGTGTAAACTATGATTAACAAGAAGAAAAGAAAGGGTGATTATTATTAAAAATAATTTATTCTATATCAGAAAAGAATTAAAGATGTCACAACAAATTTTGGCTAAAAAAGTAGGTATTTCTAGGACCTACTTATCAAAAATAGAAAATGGACATTCGAACCCATCTACAGAAATAACATATAAAATAGCTAATGTTTTAAATAAAAGTATAGAAGAGATATTTTTTAAAACTACTGTAAACCATAATTAACACAAAGGAGGGCTTTATGAAGGTTTTAGATAAACGAGAAATATTAGGTAAAGAAGTAACAACCTTTGGAAGTTTAGGAAGTCCATTATTTCTAGCTAAGGATGTAGCAAATTGGATACAACATAACCAAGTTTCAAGAATGATTGGATTGGTTGATAAGGAAGAAAAACTGAAATGCTTAATAAGCACATCAGGTCAAGCAAGAGAAATGTGGTTTTTAACAGAAGATGGACTTTATGAGGTATTAATGCAAAGTAGGAAACCTATAGCTAAGAAGTTAAAGAAGGAAATTAAAAAGATATTAAGACAGATAAGGCTTACAGGTGGATACATTCCAATATCAGATAAAGATGATGAAAAAACTATGTTAGAAAAAACTATAAATATATTAAATAAAACTTTAGAAAGTAAAGAAGTTCTTTTAAAACAAAAAGAAGAAGAGTTAGAAATTTTAAGATTGAGAAATTATATTAAAACGATTGTTATCGCTGAACAAAGAGAAGAACTAGAAAAATCAGAAATTACCTTATAGTTAGATTAGGATTTAGTAAATTAATATAAACGGCATAGGACAATTTGGAAAAAACATAAAATTTATTGGGGGTGATTATAATGGCATCAAAGAAAAGAGGAGAAATAAAAGTAGAAATAGTTTACCCGGAAGATCCGTATTGGATTGAAGAAATTGAAAGAAGAAAAGCTAAATGGATATTTGACAGACAACGAGAGAAATATGGTGATGAGAACTTAAGGATAGCATATCCAATATGGATTAGAACAAAAGAATTAGAAGCAACTGGATTAAGTTATGAAGAAGCTAAGGAAATAGCTAAGAAAGAATACTTTGATAAACCAGGAGCTTAGGCTCTTTGGTATAAAAAATATGGACAAGGAGTGAGGGTTTTGAGTATAAAAGTACTTCAAAGTTTTATAGAGGAATATAAACATCTAGGAGTTTTAATAGATAAGAGGTTTGATGAATTAAAGGAATACAATAGAAAAAAAGAGGACAAGTAATGTTCATAATATTTAAAATTTATAAAAAAAGAGAGTCCAAAAGGACCCAAATAAAAATTTAATTATACATAATTTAATTATAAATTTAGTTTATAAAAACTACAAGTTAAAAACTATAAATATATAAAGAATTAGTTAAGTGGGGTGAGTTTCTTGGAGTATAGCATACATGGATTTAGCCAAGAGAAGGCGATAGAACTAGAATTAGACGATAGAGATCTTTTAATATTAAAATGGTTTGTAAAATTTAAAGATAGCGATAAAATGGTCTCTAAAATAATTTCAGATGATAAATATTATTGGATTAGATATGACGGAGTAAAAGATGATATACCTATTTCAAAGATGAAAAAAGACACGATATATAGAAGATTGAAAAAGATGTGTAAAATAGGAGTTTTAAAACATAAGACGGTAAAACAAGGTGGTACATACTCCTATTATACATTAGGAGATAAATATAGGACTTTAATAGACACTACATATAGGGTATCGGATATGAATCCGACACCTTCGGATATAAATACGGAGGGTACGGATATAAGTCCGAACCGTACGGATTTATATCCCGAACAAAAAACCCTATTACCATACCCTAATACCATATCTTTTGATTGTGTATCTTATGATAACTTATCCACAAATCTAGATGAAATAAGAAGGATATACAATCTATCTGATAGGACGTTAAAAAAAATAATTTTAGCAGTAGACTTATCAGTTGAAGATGGAACAGTAAAATCAAAAAAGGGAAGTGAAGGGTATTGGAAGTATATACATAAAATGTGTGAATATAGAGGTAAACAAAATGAACTTAAATAGAAAAAATTATGTATTTGAATATATAGAAAATAAAACAAAGTTTACTATTAAAAAGTTTGAATGTGATAGATGTCATCAAATATTTATATATATAGTACCTAGTAATAGTTATTACGTTGAGTGTTGTAATTGTAAATTAAAATTAACTGAAATAGAAATCTAAAGATTAATAAGGAGATGAATCAACTATGGGAATCATAGAAGCAGCTAGAATACTAAGAGAAATAGTTATAGATATAGCCATAAAAAATGGTATAACAGAACAACAAGCGTGGGATAAAGCATTAGAAGAATTTAAAAAGCAATATGAAATGAATTAAGATTAAAGTATAAGGGAGAGTTGAGTAAATGAATTTAAAAGAAAATTATATAGACTATACTAAAAATATGCTAATTGAAGCAGGCGAAAAAAATATAAGATTAGAAATTTTAAAACAAGAGCTACCAACTCTTATAAAAGACCTAGAAAAATTTAAAGGAATTGATTACTCAAATGAGTCAATAGGATATGGAAATAAAAGAGGTATTGATGATCTGCTTATAAAGAGAGAAGAGAAAATTGAAAAGATAAAAGAAGAAATTAAGGATTTAGAAAAATTTATGAATAGATTATATATTTATATAGATAAATTGGATAATGACTATAGAGAAGTATTAATTGATAGATATATAAATGTTAAACGATTTGGAAAGCTTACAACATTTGAGAAAATATCAGATAAAATGAATTTAGCAGAAACTACAGTAAAAAGATACAATAGAAAAGCTATATGCCAGCTAACTAGACTTATAAATGGAGATAAAGCTATACAGAGTGATACTAAAATAGATATAAAATAAGACTAAAAAATTTAAATAAATATGATAGTATAAATACTAACTACAGAACGTTTGTTCTGTGGTTAGTATTTTAAATTTGGGAGGGAGCATGAATAAATTAAAAAAATATGAGTTATATCAAGGTGATTGCTTAAAGTGTATGGATTACATAGAAGATAATAGCATTGACTTAATTTTATGTGATTTGCCATATGGAACTACAGACTGTAAGTGGGACAACATAATAGATTTTGATAAGTTATGGGAGTCGTATAATAGAATTATAAAGGAGAATGGAGCAATTGTGTTATTCTCAGCTCAACCATTTACAACTAAGTTAATATATTCAAATATTAAAAATTACAGATATAGTTGGTATTGGATAAAGAATACTTGTACAGGATTTGTATTTGCAAAGTATCAACCAATGAGAAAGGTCGAAGATATTAATGTCTTTTATAAAAAAAGACCATTGTATATACCACAAGGACTTAAAGAGTTAAGTGAAGCTAAATCAAAAAAAGCAAAGGGTGAAGGTAAAGAGGGGATATACAAATTTAATTCTCTGAACAAAGAACATGTAGCAAAATACACCAATTATCCTAAAAATGTCTTATACTTTAAGAAGGAATCTCTACATCTTCATCCAACACAGAAACCAGTTGATTTACTAGAGTATTTAATAAAGACATATACAAAAGAGGGTGAAGTTGTATTAGATAATTGTATGGGTTCAGGATCTACTGGAGTTGCAACAGCGAATACTAATAGACGATTTATAGGCATAGAGCTTAATGAAGATTATTTTAGAATAGCTACAAATAGAATTGAAGAAGCTTATTTTAAAGTAAACGTTTAAAATAATATATTTCTATAGCTTAAATCAAGGAGGAAATTAATTTGAAATATATAAAATCAATATTAGCGATTATAATAATTGTTGTGCCTATATTAAAATTAATGGGATATACAGATACAGCAATTCCTTTTATGTTTACAGGGCTTGCTGGAATAAACTTTATCAATGCATGGAAACATCGTAAAGAGGAAAAACAAAAAGAAGTTATGATAATTTCAACAGGTGCAGTTTTTATTAGTGTAGTTGCTACATGCATAATGTTTCTTAATTAGATAATGTACTTTTAGTAGAACTAAAAGTGGACTAAAACTGATACAAAACTGATATTAAAAAGATACTAATAAAATGTTAATATATTAGTATAGAAAAATAATAAATAAAACTAAATAAAAGGTCATAAGGGTAAGTATGACTATAAAACTTTAAGTTACTACACTCAACTTATTTAAAAGAGCTTAGACTAATCTAGGCTCTTTTATTTTTATGTAAATCTGAGGTAGGAAGCAAAAATACAAGGAGGTAACATGAGGTGGTAATAGATGAACTTTGTAGAACCAATTAGAGACCTTGATACTCTAGAAAATATGTGTTCATACCTAAAAAAAACAAATGAAAGAGACTATATATTATTTATGATGGGTATATATACCGGCCTTAGAGTATCAGACATATTGAAGCTTAGAGTTTATGATGTAAAAGATAAAAGACAAATAGTATTAAGAGAAAAGAAAACTGGAAAGCAAAAGTTCATAGAGATTAATCCTATACTTAAAAGAGCTATTAAAGAATATGTAGAAGATAAAGAGTTTGATGACTTTTTAATTAAATCACGCAAAAGCTACAATAAACCTATATCTAGGGAAAGAGCATATGTAATCTTAAAAGAGTTAGGGGATATGTTTAATGTTCCTTATTTAGGCACTCATAGTATGAGAAAGACATGGGGATATCATTACTATAAACAAACAAAAGATATAGCATTACTTCAAAAACTATTTAATCATTCATCGCCAGCTGTAACGCTACATTATATAGGCATAGATCAAGATCGAATGAATAAAGCTTATAAAAGTTTTAGATATTTTTAGTTTTATTTTATCTAAAACATAACATAAAAAGATAATGTTATATTAATTTATTTAAATAGAAAAATATAGAAGCTAAATATATTGAAAACACTACAGCTTGTGAAGCTAAATATAGTAAGTAAAATTATATAACACACTATTAGATATGTTATTTTCATAGTATAGGTATTCGAAATAAGGTTAAATTCAAAAGATAATTTAAATTGCCGTATTATTAACTTGGAGGCGATTTAAATATGAATGTAGATAATATTTCAAAAATAGTAGGTGTTGTTGTATCTATAGCAACAATTATTAATACTATCTCGAAGGTTGATAAACATAATAAACTGATAGAACGTTATTTCGATGAAGCACTGAGCGTTTATGTTAAGGAAAGTAAGAAAAATAAAAAGATAAATCCTGTAGTTTTTATAAAAGAAAGGTTCGATATTAAAGATTATTTTATTCCAAGTTATATATTTTATTTAGTAGATAAATCTGATAAAGAAAGATTACATAAGGTATTAATGGATGACTATAGATCTAAATTTCCAAGTCAAAGAAATTTAATAGCTAATGGAATAATTAGTATATTTTTAATAATTATTATGATATTTATAAATATATATCTTGCATTGGCAATAGTATCAGCTTTTAGTGCAGCTTTTATGTGTTTTTTATCAGTTGTTAATATTATTTTTTTAAAAGACATAAATGCAAGTAGAGATTTCATGTCCGCAATGGGTCATTGTATCTTCATAGGAATTGTAACGGGTGCTTATGTATACTATGCATATAATTTTACTGAAGATGATTACACATTAACAATTAAACAAATAGAAAAAAAGATAAAGAAAAAGGTAAAATACTTTGATAAAAAATCAATTTTTTGGCGTCTTTTTAACAGACATGATGACTACTATATTAATTAAATAAGATTTATAAAAAGGATAAAAAATGTTAAAAAAATTTTGTAGATGTGGAAAGATAATTCCTCAAGATATTTCTATGTGCTCTGAATGTGAAGCTAAGTTTAATAATAGGAAGAAACAAGGATACAAAGACTATAAAAATAAAAGGACAGATATTAAAGAACAAAAGTTTTATAACAAGAGTAATCATGAATGGAATTTAACTAGAGCAGCAGTTATAAATAGAGATGAAGGTTTATGTATTCTTTGTGATTCTAATAATAAAGAAGGATATGCAGAAGAAGTACATCACATTATAGAGTTAAAAGAAGATTGGTCAAGGCGACTTGATATGACTAACCTAGTAAGCTTATGCAAGAGGTGTCATTACTATACACATAAGAAGTATAACAAAGATAATAAAAGTAAAATAGAAATGCAAAATAAACTTAAACAATTAATTAAACAAAATTATTAAAAGGGTAGGGGGTAGTCAAAAAGTTTTTGACAATGGACGGAAGTCCACGGTTGCAGTTTTTTTACGCGGAAACTCCCTAAATAAAATTTTCGAGAGCAGGTATAAAATAGCTATGATTTAGAATTTATCTAAATTATAGCTATTTTCAGTTGTATAAAAATTGAACAAAAAAATAAGGAGGTGGTGAGATGCCTAGACCGAAACAACCTATCTCTTTGATTCAAGCTAAAGGGAAAAAACATTTAACTAAATCTGAGATAGAAGAAAGAAAATCTACAGAAGTTAAGGCTAATAGCGATAATGTTAAGCCACCTTCGTATTTGCCAAATGTTTTAAAAAAAGAGTTTGAAAGAATAGCTAGTGAGCTAATAAGAGTAGAGATCATGACTAATTTAGATTGTGAAGCACTAGCAAGATTTGTTGTTTCTGAATATAACTATCAGAAAGTAACTAAAAAGCTATTAAAAACAGGTGTAGATAACGATAAATATTTTAATTATCTATTAATGCAAGATAAGCTTTTTAAACAAAGTAGGCAAGCAGCTAGTGATTTAGGATTAACTATATCAAGTAGATGTAAGTTAGTGATTCCTACTAAACAAGATGATAAACCTCCAAATAAATTTTCTAAATTTATGAAATAAGGGGGTGGTTGTATGTGAATATAGACAGGGTTACTAAATATGCTTTAGATGTAGTTGAAGGAAGAGAAATAGCTGGTAAAAATGTTATTTTGGCATGTAAAAGGCATCTAGAGGATTTAGAAAAATCAAAATTAGCACCGTATGTTTATGAATTTGATGAAGAATTAGCATTAGAATCTATTGAATTCTTTGAAAGTCTTAGGTTTACAGATGGAGAAATAGCAGGACAAGAAGTTGAATTATTTGGATTTCAAGATTTTATAGTAGGATCATTATTTGGTTGGGTTTCAAAAGAAACTGGTTATAGAAGATTTAGGAAAAGTTATGTACAACTTGCTAGAAAGAATGCAAAATCACTTTTAAATAGTGGGTTATCTATTAAGTTAGCAGCTTTTGATAACTATCCAAATGCTCAAGTTTACTGTACTGCTACAAAAATGAAACAAGCTAGGATAGTTTGGGAGCAAGCTAGTAAATTTATAAATGCAGAATCAGATTTAAAAGAATTATTTAAGATAAAGGACCATGATGCAATTATAGAATCTTTATATAGTGGCGGGAAAATAATGGCACTAGGAAGAGATACTGGAACTATAGATGGGTTTGATCCTCATGGAGGTATTATAGATGAGTATCATAGTCATAAAACCAACCAAATGGTTAAATTACTTGAAGATGGTTCTGTAAACCAAGCAGAATCTTTAATTAGTATTATAACTACAGCAGGGTTTAATTTAAATGGACCATGTTATAGAGAGTGGGAATACTGCAAAAGTGTTTTAGAAGGAATTGTAAGTAATGATGAATACTTTATATATATTGCACAAATGGATGAAGATGATGATATTTGGAATCCAGAAAACTGGTGTAAGGCTAATCCATTAGTTGCAAAACTACCAAAAGGACTAGAAAATTTAAAGAGATTTGCAAAAGAAGCAATGCAAAAAGGTGGAGAAGATCTAAGAAACTTTTTAACTAAATCTTTAAACATTTGGTATGAGTTTTCAGATGACCAATATATAGGTCCAGAAAAATGGGCCAAGTGTAAAACTAAGAAGACACTAGAAGATTTCAGAGGAGAAAGATGTTATGTAGGTTTAGACTTAAGTTCTGGAGGAGATTTAACTTCATTAGCTTTAATATTTGTATATTACGTTGAAGGAGTTAAAAAGTATTTTATACATTCACATTCATTTATTCCTAAAAACAGAGTTGAGGAGCATATAAAAAGTGATAATGTTCCATACGATGTTTGGATAAAATCTAAGCTTTTGACAGTTACAGAAACTCTAGGAGGAATAAAAACAGATTATAAATATATAATTTCATATTTAAAAAAATTAATAGAAGAATATGACTTAAAAATTGAACAGCTAGGCTACGATCCACACAATGCAGATGCATTTTTATCTGATTTAGAAGAATTAGGATGTGATTGTATTGAAATATATCAATCTCCAAAATGGCTTAATGATGCTACTGAGGATTTTAGACTGGAGGTAGAAGCTGGAAATGTTGAATACAATGAGGAAAATGAGCTTTTAGCATGGTCTGTAGTTAATGCTAAAACAGTTTCAAATTCTAATGGTGAGATAAAGATAGATAAAGATAGAAGACAAAAAAGAATTGACCCAGTTGATGCTGTTATAGATGCTTATAAACTTGCATTTAAGGAAGAAAGATTAACCGACATTAATGAAACAGTTGATAAGTATTTAGATATGATGGGTTGGAATTAGAAAGGGGGTGCGATTATGAATATAATAAAAAAAATTAAAAACTTTATAACACCACAAACTGAAACTGTTAATATGCAAAGTGAAAAATTATTAGAATGGTTAGGAATAACAACTAGAAATAAAAGTATTTTAAGTGAAGTTACTTATTTTACTTGCTTAAAAATGCTATCTGAGACATTAGGTAAAATGCCTATTAAAATGTATCAAGAAACTGAAAAAGGTGTAATAAGAGCAGAACCAAATGAAGCATATAACTTATTAAAAGTTAGACCTAATCCTTATATGACCCCTTCTATATTTTGGGCAACTGTAGAAAATAATAGAAATCACTTTGGGAATGCCTATGTTTATATAAGAAGAGAATTTAAACGTTTGAAATATGGAGCTACATATGAAATAAAAGATTTATGGATTATGCCAAGTAATGATGTTCAAGTTATTATAGATGATAAAGGCATATTAGGTAATAAAGATTCAATTTGGTATGTATATAGAGATAGATATACTGGAGAGCAGTTTGTATTTAAAAATGAAGAAGTTTTACACTTTAAAACCTCATTTACTTTTGATGGAATATTAGGAGAGCCAGTTAGCAAGATTTTAAAATATACACTCGAGGGTGGAGTTGAAAGTCAAAATTTCATTAATAACCTTTATAAAACAGGACTTACTGCAAAGGCTACACTGGAATACACAGGTGATTTAGATAAGTCAAAAGAAGATAAGTTAATAGAGGGGATTTCAAGGTTTGCTAATGGTTCAGACAATGCAGGAAAAATAATTCCAATTCCATTAGGTATGAAAATAACACCTTTAAATATAAAGTTAACTGATAGCCAATTTTATGAATTAAAGAAATTTTCATCACTTCAAATAGCTGGAGCTTTTGGAATAAAACCAAATCAAATAAATAATTATGAAAAATCTAGTTATTCAAGTGGAGAAATGCAACAACTTAGTTTTTATGTAGATACAGAGCAATTTATACTAAAGCAATATGAAGAGGAAATCTGTTACAAATTATTAAGTGATGAAGAGAAAAAAGAAAGTAAGTATTATAAATTTAATGAAAAAGCTATATTACGAACAGATGCAAAAACACAGGCAGAGTGCTTAACATCTTTTGTAAATAATGCTATATATACTCCAAATGATGCTAGAGCAATTTTAGATATGCCTGCAAAAGAAGGTGGAGATATTTTAGTTTGTAATGGTAACTACATCCCTATAACAGATGTAGGAAAGCAATATTAGAAAGGAGGCGAAAAGATTGAGTAAAGTATTAAATTTAAAAAATAAAGATTCCAAAACTGGAGAATTAAAAAATGTTGGTAAGATAGAAATAAAAAATCAAACTGAAGAAAAGGCAGAACTTTATTTCTATGGGGACATAGTTTCAGATAGTTGGAGTAGTTGGTGGACAGATGAAGATAAATGTCCTCAAGATGTAAGTGACTTTTTAAAGTCATTAGAGAATTCGCAAGATATTGAGATATATATTAACTCTGGTGGTGGATCTGTGTTTGCTGGTATAGCAATTTATAGTATGTTAAAAAGGCATAAAGGTAAAAAAACAGTCCATGTAGATGGATTAGCAGCAAGCATAGCTAGTGTAATAGCACTTGCAGGAGATGAAGTAATAGTTCCTAAGTATGCCAATTTTATGATACACAATCCTTTATGTATGTTATGGAACTCTTATAATGCAATTGATTTAAGAAAAATTGCTAGTACATTAGATAGTTGCAAAGAGAGTATTCTAAATATTTATATGGAAAATGTAAAAGAAGGAGTTACTAAAGAAGAATTATCTGCTTTGATGGATGAAGAAAAGTGGTTTACTGGAGAAAGTGCAGCTGAAATATTTAATGTAAAAATAGAAGATGAATTTGAACTAGTAGCTTGTTCATCAGAGTTTTTAGATAAGTATAAAAATACTCCTGAAAATTTATTTGTAAACTATGATAAAAGTAAAGAAAATCAAAAAGTAGATATAGAAGAGATTGCAAATAAAGTAATTTCAATCCTTCAAAATCAAAAAGAAGATGATACAAAAGTAGATACAATTAAAAAAGAAAAGGAAGATATATTAAATGATTTAGATTTATACTAAATCTTTTTTTATGTCTAAAATAAAAAATATATAGATAAAGTGAGGAATTACAATGCCAAAAGAACTATTAGAATTAATGAATAAAATAAAAGAAAAAAAAGAATTAATAAAAAATTTAGCTAATGAAAATAAAATAGATGAAGCAAAAGCCGCTAAGCAAGAATTAAAAAATTTAAGCGAAAGATTTGATTTAGTTTATGATCTTTATAATGAAGAAAATGAAGAAGCTAAAGAAAATGTAAAAAATAAAGCTAAAAAATTAGATACATCAGATTCTAAAAAAGAATCTAATGCTTTTGTAAATGCTATAAAGTCTAGATTAATGGATTCTCCTATAAGTGATGAAGATAAAACTATATTAAATCAAATGAGTGAAGGAAGTCCAGCAGATGGAGGATTAACTGTTCCTAAAGATATGAAAACAGAAATAAAAGAGCTAAGAAGAGGTGCAGATTCTTTAGAATCTCTAGTAAATGTAGAGACGGTAACAACTTTAAGCGGATCTAGAGTTATAGAAGAAAATGCTGAAGATACTCCTTTTGATAATATAGAGGAAGCAGCAGATTTTCCAGAGGTAGAAACTCCGAAATTTAGAAATATAGATTATAAAGTTAAGAAAAAGGGTGGAACATTAAAAGTAACTAGAGAGTTAATTCAAGACTCATCTGAAAATATACAAGCATACTTAAAAAAATGGATTTCAAAAAAATCTAAAGTAACTAGAAACTTCTTAATTATAAAAAAAGCAGATGAAATAACTAGTGGAAAGGAAAAGGAAGTAAAAACATTAGATGATTTAAAAGATATATTTAATGTTCAATTAGACCCAGCTATAGCTTTAACATCTAAAGTTATAACTAATCAAGATGGGTATAATTATCTAGATAAGTTAAAAGATTCTGATGGAAAATATATACTTCAACCAGATCCTTCACAATCAACAGTAAAATTATTATTTGGAATATACCCTATAGTTAAACTTTCAAATAAAACATTAAAAACAGTTGGAGGAAAAGCTCCTATATATTGTGGCGATTTAAAAGAAGCTATAACTATATTTGATAGAGAGACTCTTTCAATAGAAATGAATACTCAAGGTGATAGTTATTGGAATAAAGATTTAGCTGGAATAAAAGTAAGAGAAAGATTAGATATAAAAGATGTTGATATAGATGCTGTAGTGAAAGGGCTTATAACTATACCTACTGCAAGTGAAGCTAAAGCATAGAATATTTTTTTCTATGCTTTTTTAAGTGCTAAAATGAAAGGTATAATAACCCTATTAAGATTATATAACTACCTTAAAATTGATTTAAATAGGTCGTTTTTTTAGCTTATTTTTTAGAAATGAGGGATTAAATGATAATAAGTTTAGAAGAAGCAAAAAGCTTTATGAAAGTAGATTTTGAAGATGAAGATGAAGAAATTAAAGACTGTATAGCCGCTGCGGAAGAATATTTAGAATCGGCTACAGGTAAAGAATTTGATAGCTCCAATAAAAGAGCAAAAAGGTATTGTAAAGTTTTAGCAAATGAATGGTATAAAGATAGAGGATTAATGGAGGATAAAAAAGTAAGTGAAAAAGTTAAATTCACATTACAATCTATTATGACTCAATTAAAGTATGGTGATTAGATGGCTCAATGTAGATTAACCGAAAGAATAGTAATAGAAAAATTTTCAGAAACTCAAAATGAAAATGGATTTGATGAGGTTACTTGGACAGAATATCATCCATGTTGGAGTGGATATAGAAGAGTATCAAGTAAAGAATATATAGCAGCTAAAGCAAATAATAGTGAACAAATAGTTACTTTTACAGTTAGATACTGTAATAAAGTAAAAGAACTTTTAAAACCAGGTTCAAGCAAGTTATTTAGAGTACAATATAAGGGTTATCATTATGACATAGTAGGTGATCCTGTTGACTTTGAAAATAGACATACATTTGTAGATATAAAAGCTCAAATAAATTGCTAGATTTCCAAAACTTACCTTTTAAGTTATAATGTAGCTTGGAGGTGGGTTAATGAAAAAAATATTTATTTTAGTTTTAACAGTTATATCAATTTTAGCATTATCAGGTTGTTCTAGTAAAAACAGTGAAGATGCTAAAATATATAAACCTGGAGAAAAAGCAATAATTAAAAATGAAAAAGGAAAAGAAATGTATTCATTAACTATAGATTCAGTTAAAAAGGCTGATGATTTTGAGTACAAAGATGGTTTTAACAATCCAAAAGAAGTTATTGAGGTTACTTATTCTTATGAAAATTTAAATTCAGATGATATGAATATTAAAATACATGGAGCAGATTTAACAGTATTAGATAGCGATAATACTGTTGCTCAAGCTAGTTCAATGTTCCCTAAAGGAAAGCCTACAGCATTACCTAAAGGTGCAAATTGTACTGTTAATGCTTATTATGGATTAGAGAACGAAAGTGATAAAGTTAAAATTGTGTTTGAAAGCGGAGAATATAGTCAAAAACTAGAATTTGAATCAACTATAAAATAGAGAGTATTTATACTCTCTATTTTTATTTTAGAAAGGATTTTAATATGTCAAGTACCATAGAACTTGAGGGATTTGAAGAATATGAGGAGTTTGTAAAAAGTATGGCTTTAGATATTACTATAAAAAGACAAGCTGTGAGATCTGGAATACAAGTAATCGGAAGTGGGCTTGAAAATGATACTCCTGCTGGACCAACTGGAGAACTTGCTGAAATAAAAATATCCGTTAAAGAAAATGCATTAGCAACAGAAGGAACAGTTAAGAGTAAAGCATTTTATGATATATTTCAAAACTTTGGTACAAGTGAGCAGAAGGCTCATGTAGGATACTTTGATAGAAGTGTTGAAGGTAATACTCAAGAAGCTATTTCAAAAGTAGCAGAAACTATATTTAAAAAAATGAGGTGATAATATGAAAATAGATGCCTCTATTATTAAGAAAAAGGTTAAAAATACATTAAGTGTAGATAGGATTTTAAGTTTCCTTCCAGATAAAAAGGTATATTTTATCCATGCAAATAATCCTACTGCCCCTTACGTTGAATATCAGAGTTATAAAACAACTCCTTCATATTATGAAGAAGGTACTATTAAAGAAATAAATTATAAAGTACAAGTAGATATATTTAGTTATGGAGATTACACAGATATAGAAACTATAATAATTAATGAAATGATAAATGCAGGATTTGAGTATGATCCTGGAAGTCCAGATTTATATGAAGAAAACACAAAATTATATCATAAACCATTAAGGTTTAATATTGATTTAAAGCCTAGTTAAATATTTTATAACTAGGCTTTTGTTATTTATAAAAGAGAGGAATGATTAGTATATGCAAAAAATATTACCAGTTGTTAACGTAAGTAAATTATATGTAGCTCAATTATTAACTGAAACTGAAGAAGGTATAACTTTTGATACTCCTAGATATCTTGAAGGGGTTAAACAAATTGGTATAAAACCTAAACAAAATAGTGATCCTTATTACCATGAAGGAAGAAAAATTCTTGAAGAACAAACATTACAAGATGTAAATGTAACTTTAAATATAACTGATTTAACTGATGAAGATGAGTGCTATGTAATGGGTCATAAGTTAGCTAAAACAGGTGGAGTAATAAAAAATGATAATGACATAGCTCCAACGCTTGCTATTTTATATAAATCTGAAAAATCACAAGGTATAGATAAGTATGGCATATTATATGCAGGTACATTTGGGTTATCAGATGAGGATTTAAAAGCTAAAGAAGGAAAAGCAAACTTCCAAGCTAAGAAAATAGATGCAAGTTTTAGACCTTTAATAAATGGTAAGTGGCAATATAATGTTTGTAGTGACTCAGCTAATGTAACAACTGAATTCTTAAAGAATTTCTTTAAACAAGTAACTGTAGCTGAAGAAAAAACTGAAGAAGTATCAAAATCCGTATAAAGAGGTGTATTAGATGAAGAAGAGGTTTAGAGTAGGAAAAGAAGTTTTAAGTTTTGAAATTACAAATAAAACTATTTTTGATATAGATGAAAGATTTGATAATTTTGGGAATGTTATAAATGGAGTTATGTATGGCAAAAACTTATACAATAACGCTTTAAAGGTGATGGTATGTGCCTGTGTTTCTAAAAGGCTAGATGATGATAAAAATGAAATTCCATTGACTATAGATGAATTAATGGACAAATTAGAGCCAGATCAAGTTATAAGTGAAATAGTACCATTTGCTACTGACTTATATTTAGATTATAGAGGTATTAAACAATCTAGTGACGATAAAGAAGATGAAAAAGAAGATAAAAAAAAATAGACCTTAGTGAAAAGCCATTTGATATAAATAGGCTTTTTTTTATTGCAAAAACACAATTGAACTTTACTAGACAAGAGTTCTTTGATAGCACTTTCAAGGAAATTGTAATGCTAATCGAAGAACTCAATAAAGTTTATGAAGAACAAAATATTTCAACTAGTTCAGATAATGAATATATTGAAAAAGTTGTAAACATTGATGAAGTACCTTTCTTATAGAAAGAGAAAGGAGAATAAATGGGTGATACAGAAAAACGAATAACAGCCAAAATGATTTTAGATGATTCTGGGTATTCAAGTACATTAAAAGGAATAAATTCAGAATTAAAAAATAATAAAAGTGAGTTAAAAGCAGCTACCTCTGGACTTGAAGCTTTTGGAAAAACAAGTGACAACGTAAATAAGGTTCAAAGTTCACTACAAAAGCAGCTAGATCTTCAAAATAAAAAGTTAGAAACTTATAAAAAAAGTATTAAAGATGCTACAGATACACTTGAAAAAAATATTAGTAAAAGAGAAGAGTTATCTAAATCTCTTTCAAAGGCTGAGAAAGCTCATGAGCAAGCAATTAAAAACTATGGTAAAGAAAGTAAGGAAGCTAAAGAAACAGGAGAATCTTTAGAAAAATTACAAAAAGAACATGATAAGTTAGATAAAACTATAGAGAATAATGCAAAGAGTATCCAAAACTATGAAACTCAAATGAATAAAGCAGAAGATGAAGTAAATAAAGCTCAAACTGCTGTAAATAAATTTAACAGAGAACTATCAAATACAGATGGATTTAAAAGCTCTTCAAAACAACTTGAAGATATAAGTAATAACTTTAAAAAAGTTGGAAGTAAAGCTCAAGAAGTAGGAAGTCATTTAACTACTCATGTTAGTTTACCTTTAGCTGGAATAGGTATAGCTGCAGCTCATGTAGGCATGGAATTTGAAGAGGAAATGGATAAAGTTGCTGCTATAAGTGGTGCAACTGGAAGTGATTTTAAAAAGCTCCAATCTAAAGCTGAAGAAATGGGTGCTAAAACTAAGTTTAGTGCTTCAGAAGCTGGACAAGGTATGGAATATATGGCAATGGCTGGATGGAAAACAGGGGATATGCTAGAGGGTATAGAACCTATATTAAATTTAGCAATTGCTTCTAATGGCGAACTTGGAGAAACTTCTGACATAGTTACTGATGCATTAACCGCATTTTCTCTTTCAGCTAAAGATGCTGGAATGTTTAGTGATGTTTTAGCGGCTGCAAGTAGTAGTGCCAATACTAACGTTAGTATGATGGGTGAGACTTTTAAGTATGCGGCTCCTGTAGCAGGTGCATTAGGATATAGTGTTCAAGATACATCTTTAGCAATAGGATTAATGGCTAATAGTGGAATTAAAGCAAGTCAAGCTGGTACAGCACTAAGAGCTGGTTTAACTAATTTAGTAAAACCTACAGATGATATGGCTGCTACTATGGAAAAGTATGGTATATCTATAAAAGATAGTGATGGTAAAATGAAAAGCTTTAGAGATGTTATGGGAGAGCTTAGAGATAAACTAGGAGGAGTAGATGAAGCTACACAAGCTAGTGCTGTTGCAACTATCTTTGGTAAAGAAGCAATGTCTGGGTGGCTTTCAATTATAAATGCTAGTGAAGGCGATTTTAATAAACTATCAAGTGCTATAGACAATAGTGAAGGTGCAACTGCTAAAATGGCTAAAACTATGAGTGAAAATGCAAAAGGTAGTTTAGCTGAAATGAATAGTGCTTTAGAGGGAGCAGCCGTAAATATATTTCAAGCCTTAGCTCCAACTATAACAAGTGTTGCCAATAATATAAGTAATTTAGCTAATAGCTTTAGTGAACTTAGTCCTCAAACACAAGAATTTATAGTTAAAATGGGTATGGCTGCAATAGCTATTGGCCCTATAACCAGTGGTGTAGGCAAAGTTACAAGTGGTATAGGTGGACTTATCGGAACAGTAGGTAAGTTTAAAGCATTAAAAGCTGCGTCTACATTTGGAGATTTTTCAAGGGTATTACTAGGACTTGCTCCTGCAGCTGAAACCGCAGGAGCTGGATTGGTTGGAGCTGAAGTAGCCGCAGGAGGATTTGGTGCTACTGTCATAGGTGCATTGGGTCCAATTGCATTAGGAGCAGCCGCAGTAGCTGGAGTTGGGTATGCAGGATATAAAGTTGCTGAACATTTAAATTCAAGTGCAACACCTGCAGTAGATTTATTTGCAGATAAAGTTGAAGTTTCAAGAGATAAGTTTGGCAACTATGCAGAATCAACTGAAAAAAATGTAATTAAAATATCCAAAGCAACAAAAGACAATGTTCAAGCTTATTTAGATTTAGACAAAAAAGCTAGTGAATCTATGATGAACTTAAAAATGAATTCTGATAAATTCACTAAACAAACTAAAGATAGTGTTATAAAAAACTTTACTGAAATGAGCAAGCAATCTAGTAATTTATCTAAAGATCAAAGAGAAAAAATGACGGTAGATTTTACAAAGCTTGTAACTGACACTGGAGTTCTAACAAAGAAAAATAAAGATGAAATTGTAAAGCAATATACAGCAATGGTTAATGGTACAAAAGGTCTTACTAAAAAACAAAAAGACCAAACTATAAAAGATTTTAAAGATACCTTAAATCAAAGTACAGGAATTACAAAAAATCAATCAGAACAACTACAAAAAATATATACAGATATGGGTACAAAAATAAAAACGGGTTTAGATAAAAAAAGAGATGCTGAATTAAAAAGTCAAAAAGATTTTTTTGCTAAATCAAATGCTCTTACAGCTAAAGAAGAAACTGATATTCTTCAGAAAACTGAAAGTCATTGGACTCAAAAAAAGCTAAAGATAGATGAAGCTCAAAATAAAATTAATGCTATATATGCTAAAGCAGCTGAAGAACATAGGAATATTACTGATAAGGAAGCTAAAGATATTAATCAACTTCAAGAAGAAATGAAAACTAATGCAGTAAAAATCTTATCAGATAATGAAGTCCAAGCTAATGTAATTCTTGAAAGAATGAAGGATCATGATGGAAATATAACTGCTGAAATGGCATCTAAACATATAAAAGAATTAAATAAATCCAGAGATGAATCAGTTAAGGCTGCTAATGACGAATGTGACAAAAGAATAGCTGAGATAATCAGAATGAGAGATGAAACAGGTGTAATAAGTAGCGAGCAGGCTGAGAAGCTTATTTCAGATGCAAAAAAACAAAGAGATGAAACTGTTAAAGCAGCTGGAGAAACTAGAGATAAAGCGGTTGATAAAATAACTAGTATGAATTCAACAATAAAAAAAGATGTAGATACAACTACTGGTAATGTAAAAAGTAATTGGCAAAAACTAGCTGATTGGTGGAATAATTGGCATCCAGTAGAAAAAATATTTAGTGTTATTACTAGAGAGCCAAGTAAAAGTAAACGTGAAGGTAACTGGACTGGTAACTCCCACTTTAAAGGAGGATATACAACCCTACATGAAAGAGGATATGAGTTATATGACCTTCCTACAGGAACTAAAATATATAACCATGAATCTAGTGAACAAATGGTACTAGAGACTGCAAAACAAACAGCTAGAGGAGTTATAGAATCTATGATGTCAGATAGTGGGAATTCTAATGGAGATATTATAATTCCTATTTCAATTGCAGGAGAAGAAATTGATAGAGTAGTAGTTCCTAGAGTTTCTAATAAATTAGCTTTAAACACAATGAGAAGAAGGGGGTAAACAATGCTTATTAATAATATAGATATTAGTAAATATAATGCTAGAGTTTTAGATGTAAATATACAAAACTCTAGCATTTCTAATTTAAGTGACTTGGATATAAAAAATAAGTTACTACCTTTATTCTTAAAGTCTAAGGTTGCTTTAAACCATATTACAGTTACTTTATTAATCAATTCTCTAGATAAAAGGCAATATTACTTAGATAAAAGTAATTTATTGAGTAATATGTTAGAATCCTTTGATATTTATTTTAAGGACAGAAATTTAAAATTTAAATGTGTATTAGTCAATCAAGCGGACCAGCCAAGTTTAAGACAGATTAGAGGTAGATTTCAATTAACATTTATAGGATATAACCTAGAAAATGAAGTTATAGAAACTATAAATAGAATTACATCTAAAACTGTAGATGCATTTGGAAATTATAAAGTTCCTATTATAATGGAAATTACACCTGTAATAGATATGATTAATTTAAAAATAAATGGGTTAAGCGAAGATCCCTTGATAGTTAAGAACTTAAAAGGTACTAAAACAATAATAATAGATGGAATAAATGGAACTGTTACTCAAGATGGTATCAATAAATTTAATGATACTGACATGTGGGAGTTCCCTTTTTTAGTTCCAGGTAAAAATAATATTTTGCTAAGTAAAGACACTTGCAATATAACGATTAAATATAATCCAAGATATATATAAAAGAGAGGAAGATTACAATATGTTAAAGACAGGAAAAACAATAACAATAAATGGATCATCTGTAGTAGATGGACAAATAGTAG
>NZ_JAWDJM010000096.1:0-519 GCF_032465715.1 Paraclostridium sp. MRS3W1
ATGCCAGCCTGTCACGCTGGAGGTCGAGGGTTCGAGTCCCTTCCAGGTCGCCAAAATAATTAAATATGCGGGAATATGGCTCAGTTGGTAGAGCAATTGACTGTTAATCAATGGGTCACAGGTTCGAGTCCTGTTATTCCCGCCAACTTAATTAAAAATGAATAAACTAATAATGTGGGAATATGGCTCAGTTGGTAGAGCAATTGACTGTTAATCAATGGGTCACAGGTTCGAGTCCTGTTATTCCCGCCAATATGCTAGTGTGGCTCAACGGTAGAGCAGCTGACTTGTAATCAGCAGGTTGTAGGTTCGATTCCTATCACTAGCTCCAACGTGGAGGATTTCCCGAGCGGCCAAAGGGGGCAGACTGTAAATCTGTTATCGACGATTTCGGTGGTTCGAATCCACCATCCTCCACCAACTTAATAATTTGCGCGGATGTGGCGGAATTGGCAGACGCACCAGACTTAGGATCTGGCGCCTATGGCGTGGGGGTTCGACTCCCTTCATCCGGTTAGA
>NZ_JAWDJM010000097.1:0-524 GCF_032465715.1 Paraclostridium sp. MRS3W1
TGCCGAAGTGGCGGAACTGGCAGACGCACAGGACTTAAAATCCTGCGGGACTTACCTCTCGTACCGGTTCGATTCCGGTCTTCGGCACCATTTTAATAAAACATCGCGGGGTGGAGCAGTTGGCAGCTCGTCGGGCTCATAACCCGAAGGTCGCAAGTTCGAGTCTTGCCTCCGCAACCATTAAAATTATATAAGGCCCATTGGTCAAGCGGTCAAGACACCGCCCTTTCACGGCGGTAACAGGGGTTCGATTCCCCTATGGGTCACCAATTAAATATGCGGGTGTAGCTCAATGGTAGAGTTCCGGCCTTCCAAGCCGGCTGTGAGGGTTCGATCCCCTTCACCCGCTCCAGAATAAACACATGGGACTATAGCTCAGCTGGGAGAGCACCTGCCTTACAAGCAGGGGGTCACAGGTTCGAGCCCTGTTAGTCCCACCAATTGCGGCCTGGTAGTTCAGCTGGTTAGAATGCCAGCCTGTCACGCTGGAGGTCGAGGGTTCGAGTCCCTTCCAGGTCGCCAAA